>SVKJ01000010.1 GCA_015068525.1 Oscillospiraceae bacterium
AATCCTGACGAAAAATTCAAACACCGCAGAGTTAAAATAGATATTTACTTTACGGCTGTTGGGTTGATAAGCATACCTGATGAAAAAGAATTGTTATCTTTAATGGATGAAATACGAAATGAAAAAAGTGCGTAAAAAAGGACTAAGCGGCGCAACCGCTGTGGTTACACCGCTTATTTTTTTACTGTCCTTTAGAACACTCCGCTAAAGAATAGTCTTTTTTCAACTAAATCCGTCTTGTGACGGAATAAATCTGCTAATGAAGATGAAATCACTTCGTGATGAAATCCGACTTTGTCGGGATATAAAGACGGATTTAATTTCATCGTGAATGGAGAGAGCGATTTCATTTAAAATATAAACACCCCGATATTACCATACTGCTCTTTAAAATGATAGTACATTAACTTGTGGCATATTTTTTATTCTCTTTACATAATATTATGTAGGTTATTGTGAACTAACACAACAAGGTCCTTAGAAAAACTCGAACTTTAGTTCACTGGTTTTTCATAAGGTTCTGATTTATGAAAGGATGAAAAATATGTTAAGAATACTTTCGGATAAAATAAGAGAACATATATGTTTAAATATGGTTTCTTACATAGTATTAACAGTTCTCTTTTCTTTGGGGATTATCGGAGGTGCGTATATTTACAATAGTTATTCCAAGGAAGAGATAGGAATACTTTACGAATTCTTTTCAGATGCAAAGGAAATTTACAAAGAAGGTTCAGGAAATAATCTTGAAATTTTCAAAAACTCGCTTTCTTCCTCTTTTCAAACTGTTTTTTTAATATGGCTTTTAGGTTTTACGGTTATAGGAATACCTGTTGTATTTTTCCTGATTATTAAAAAAGGATTTATTTCAGGACTTATTACCTGCTTTTTAGTAAGTAACTATTCAAACGGAATTTTATGTGCAATTTTCTTATTTTTTGTTCAGTCTGCCATTTTAATTCCGGCAATATTTTTTATATCAAATTACAGTATATCTTTATCCAAAACTCTGATAGGAATGGTATCGGGGAAAATACGCTTTAAAGTAAATTTTAAATACTATCTTCTTTTTTATCTGGGAATATTTTTCGCTATAGGTGTTGTTGTTATCATCTACTCACTTATGGAAGGATATTTTACATCAAATCTTTTAAAGTGGTTTTTTATAAATACAGAATTTTAATAAAATAAATTATAAATAGTTGACATAATACTTGACAAAAGTCGAATTTTGTCTTACAATGGAAAAGTCCCTCTTAGGGCGTCTGACAGCCAAAAGAGGAGTAATAAAAAAAGAGGCATTATTATGGAAAAGGAATTATCCTCGTTTATAGATTTTTTGTGCGAGGAAAAGAAACTAAGTGAAAATACTTTATTGTCATATAAAAGAGATATAACACTCTACTTTGACTATCTTAAAAAAGAAAAGAAAAGTTACATAAAAGCAACTAAGAAAACAGTTTTAGATTATCTTTCTTATTTGAAAGAATCGGGAAAGGCATCTTCGACAATTTCAAGAAATATTGCATCATTGCGAGCATTTTACCTATATCTTTATGATAATAAAATAATTGATAAAAATCCTGCCGAAGATTTAAAGTACGAAAAGAATGCAAGAAAAATTCCCGGAATACTTACGGGTAAAGAGATTGATAAACTTTTTTCTCAGCCTGACATAACAAGTTTTAAGGGGCTTCGTGATAAAGCAATGCTTGAAGTTTTATATGCGACAGGGATAAGAGTTTCGGAACTTATCAGCCTTAAAACTGACAGTATAAACATTAAAATGGGATATATTACCTGTGACAAAAAGGATAAAAAAAGAGTTATTCCTCTTCATGACGAAGCTGTTGATATTTTAAAAGTGTATCTTAAAAAGTATAAAGATATGTTTAAACGCGAAAAATATATATTTATAAACAGTGAAGGAAATCCAATTTCAAGGCAGGGGTTTTGGAAAATCATAAAAGAGTATGCAAAGAAGGCGAAGATAAAAAAAGAAATTACGCCTAACACACTAAGGCACTCATTCGCAGCACACCTAATTCAGAACGGAGCAGACTTAAAATCCATTCAGGAAATGCTGGGCCATGCAGATATTTCCACAACTCAGATTTACAATAATTTTGCAAACAGCAGGATTATTAAGATTTATAAAAATGCACATCCGAAGGCACTTAAGAATTGAAGTAAGACAGATTGGAGATTTTTTATGAAAAGATTAGTTTTGTCAGTACTAATAATATCGTTATTACTTGGGGGAGTAAGTGTATCCTCGAAAGAACTTTCCCGTATCGAATCAAAAAGTGTTATTTTGATGGAAGAAACCTCAGGTACAGTGCTTTTTGAAAAAAATGCAGATGAAAAAAGGGAAATTGCATCTGTTACCAAAGTTATGACTGCACTTTTACTTATGGAACAAATAGATGCAGGTAAAATTAAATATGATGATTTAATAACAGCAAGTGAAAATGCGGAAGAAATGGGTGGTTCTCAGGTTTATCTTGAAGTTGGGGAACAGATGTCGGTTGACGATATGCTAAAAGCACTTATGGTTGCATCGGGAAACGATGCGGCAGTTGCTATTGCTGAGCATGTATCGGGAACAGTTGAAGAGTTTGTCAATCTTATGAATAAAAAGGCTGAGGAACTTGGAATGAAAAATACTCATTTTGCCAATCCAAACGGGCTTCCTGAGGAAAGTGAACCTGAATATTCTACTGCAAGAGATGTTGCGACTATGTCAAGAGAACTTATTTCAAAACATCCCGATATAACAAAATATACAACTATATGGATGGATTCTCTAAGAGGCGGCGAATTTGCTCTTGCAAATACAAATAAACTTTTAAGTCCTGCAATAAACACGGGCTATGACGGAACTACAGGTTTGAAAACCGGATTTACAACAAATGCAATGCATTGTTTATCAGCTACTGCAAAAAGAGGCGATTTAGGTCTTGTTGCCGTTGTTCTTGGCGGTCCTACGTCGGATATAAGATTTAGCGAAGCAAAAGATTTATTTAACTATGGTTTTAATAATTTTGTGCTAAAGGGTAAAATTAAACAGGGCGAAGATATAAAAGAAACATCTGTAATAAAAGGAAAAGAAGAAACGGTTATGGGTGTTGCAAAAAACGATTTTGTTATACTTGACAATAAAAATGAAAAAGGCGAGATAACAAAAGAAATTGAAATGGATAAGGATATAAAAGCACCTGTTGAAAAAGGTCAGAAAATAGGAGTTATGCGTATCAAAAAGGGTGACGGTGTGATGGGCGAGGTTGACATAGTTGCCAAAGATACTGTTAAGCACAGAAATATTTTTGACGTAATAAAACTCTTTTTCCAAAAATGGATGGGAATAAAATAATTTAAAAAAAAATTAAATATAGAGGGGTGTACTTATGAAAAAATTTTTAAAAGAATTCAAAGAATTTGCCGTTAAGGGCAATATGATTGAACTGGCAATAGGTTTAATGATTGGTACTGCTTTTAATGCTGTTACATCATCTTTGGTAAAAGATATCTTTATGCCTTTAATCGGTATTTTAATGGGTGGGAAAGACTTCTCAGGACTTTCTATAAAAATCGGCGAAGCGGAAATTACATATGGACTTTTAGTTCAGGCAATATTTAATTTCTTAATAACTGCTTTTGTCTTATTTCTTCTTATTAAATTTATTGCAAAGATTAAGAGAGAGCCAAAAGAAGAGGAAGTTATCGAAGAGGTTATAGAACCTGAAATTTCTAAAGAGGTTGAACTTCTTACAGAAATCAGAGATCTAATAAAAAAAGGTGAGTAATACTCACCTTTTTTAAATTAGGAGTTAGGAATTAGGAATTAGGAATAAATGTACGCAAAAGATGCTATACAGCCTTTTGCGGTTTCTTGTTTCATTTATCGTTACAATTATTTATACATTGTAGGGGTCGGCGTCCTCGACGACCCGTGTTCATTCATAAATTCCGCAAGGAATTTATTCCTTTATTCCTAATTCCTAATTCCTAATTCCTAACTCCTAATTCCTAGTTCAATTGCCTTTTCTCGAATTATAAAACGTGCATTTTTGGCATAAAGGCTCAGATAATTTTCCTCCCAAAAATCCTTCGTTTAATTTTAAAAATCGTTCGCTTTTTAAAATATCAATAATACTTTCTTTAAATATATTTCCTAAATTTATAACACCGTCTGCATCAAGGCAACAGGGGACAACCGTTCCATCAGCAAGTATGCCGAGCATTTCTTTTGCTCCAAGACAGTTTCCCGAAGTTCTTATACTTTTGTCATTTATATCAGGCCAGGAAAATTTATTCATAAGGCTTATATATACATTCTCGGAGAGTTTTATGGCGTTTCTTCCTTTTTTAATTTCTTCCTTAATGTCAACTCCAAACGCATCTGAAATTATTTTAATTATATTCATACTTTCGTTTCTTATACTTTCATTTTCACTTTCTGTCCATAGTCTGTAACTTACATTAGGTTTTTTTCTTTCTTTTGCTAAAATACCAAATAAAATAATGTCATTTAGATATTTGTCAGTTTCTTTAATCTGACCGTCTAAAAGCGAATGGACAGAAATATTGACTTGTCTTGCACCATTTAATAATATATCGGTATATTTTGAAATAAGAACTCCGTTTGTTGTAATATTGAGAGGTTTTTCATACTTTGAAAATAAAGAAACAATCTGGTAAAATTCAGGGTGGCAAAGCGGTTCGCCCTTTATATGAGGATATATATGACATTTAAAATCATTAAATTCTTTCAAAATATGTTCAATCTCATTTAAGGTCATAAATCGTTTTTCACGCTTCACAGGAGAGCAAAAACTGCAGTTTAAATTGCATATATTTGTTATTTCAATATAAAGTCTTTTTAAATTCATTTTAATCACCATATTTTAGTATATAACAAAACTAATAAAAGTTCAATTTAATGTTGAGTTTTTTATTAAAATACGATATAATCATTAGAGGGCAGGTGAATGAAAATGAAAGAAGAAATATATACAATTCCTGTAAATGAAGTGTTTTCGGAGGAATGTTTTTGTCCTTTTTGCAAACTTTATGACAGGCTTGAAAAAGAAGAGATAAGATATGCCGTAGGTCCTGCTATGATGGAGCCTGATTACAGAAAAATAACTAACGAAAAAGGTTTTTGCAAAAAGCATATCAAGGAAGTAAATGCCCTGCCTAAAGCATTGGCATTATCCCTTATTTTAGAATCTCATTTTAAAAAGGTAAAAGAGGCTTTATATAAAGACTTCAAACCGAAAAAGAAACTTTTTAAAAAGGATTCAAATAAGATTGATGAGTTTATTTTCGATATTGCCGCGTTCAATCACGATTGCGCAATCTGCTCAAAGGTAGAACGCCATTTTTTACGATATATTGATACATTTATTTTTATGGTAAAAAAGGACGAGGAGTTTTTGGATAAGGTGTCAAACGGCGGCGGATTTTGTATGCCTCACTATGAAAGCGTGTTATATGCTGCAAGAAAGAAACTTTCTGAAAAAGAATTTGTAAGAATAATAGATAAAATAAATAAGGCACAGTTTAAAAAGTTTGAAAAATACGAAAAGGATATCTCGGAATTTATAAAAAGTTTTGATTACAATAATGCCGGGAAAAAAGAGGAAGCACCGAAAGACACTGTTTTAAAATCAAGTTATTTTTTGAATGGGGAGTTTGAAAAGGCAACTAAAAAACTGGAGGATGTTTAGAAGTGGAATATCTGTTTTCAGAGGATAAAATTATAATAAAAGATCCTCAGGATTTTTCTCTTTTATCAACTTTTGATTGTGGTCAGTGTTTCAGGTTCAATGAGGAGAACGGTCATTTTTTTGGCGTTTCAAACGGTAAAGTCGCAGAGTTCTACGAAGAAGCGGGCGATATTATAGTTGAAAATGTCACTAAAGATGAATTTTTAAATTACTGGGTACATTTTTTAGATTTAGAAAGAGATTATAAAAAAATAAAAAAAGAACTTATAAAAGATAAAGTTATAAAAGAAGCAATAGAGTTCGGGGGCGGAATAAGGATTTTAAATCAGGACTTTTTTGAGTGCCTGATTTCCTTTATTATTTCCCAGCAGAATAATATTCCTAAAATAAAAAAAGCAGTTGAACATCTTTGTTTACTATTCGGAGAAGAAATTATATATAAAGGCAAAAGTTATTATACATTTCCTACTTGCGAAAGATTAAAGGATATAGATGAAACTGATTTAGCACCTCTTAAAATAGGTTACAGGGATAAATATATCATTGATGCAATTTTTAATGTATACAGCGGGAATATAACTTATGAAAAACTTATTAATCTACCATATTTGGATGCAAAACGTGAACTTTTAAAAATAAAAGGTGTAGGGGATAAAGTGGCAGACTGTGTGCTTTTATTTTCCCTGTTAAAATCAGAAGCATTCCCTGTTGATACGTGGATTAAAAAGGCTATGGAGGGGTTATATAATCTTAAACCAAAGGAAATTCACGATTATACTGAACTTAATTTCGGAAAGTACAGCGGATTTGCACAGCAGTATATTTTTTATTATGTCAGAGCCTTACAAGGCGACAAATTAAAAAGATGAAGAAAACGAAAGAAGGCAAAAAACAAAATGGGTATGATTTTTGAAAGAAAATTACCATCTCCTGATGAGGTTAAAGCGCTTTATCCTCTCAGGGAAGAAGAAAAACAAATTATCGGAAAAAGAGCACAGGAACTAAAAGATATTTTTTCAGGAAAAAGCGATAAACTTATCTTAATAATCGGTCCTTGTTCTGCAGACCATGAGGACAGTGTTATAGATTATATTTTAAGACTGAGAAATGTTTATGAAAAAGTTAAAGACAGTATTTTTATAATACCCAGAATATATACCAATAAACCGAGAACAACAGGCGACGGGTATAAAGGAATGCTCCATCAGCCTGACCCTGAGAATAAACCTGATATGTATAAGGGGCTTGTAACAATAAGAGAACTGCATTTAAGGGCGCTTAGAGAAACGGGATTTTCCTGTGCTGACGAGATGCTTTATCCTGAAAATGACAGATATTTAAACGACCTTTTATGTTATGTTGCAGTAGGTGCAAGGTCGGTTGAAAATCAACAACATCGTCTTACAGCAAGCGGACTTGACATTCCTGTCGGTATGAAAAACCCGACCAGTGGCGATATTTCGGTTATGATGAATTCAATAACTGCCGCACAGCACAGGCACACCTTTATTTACAGGGGAGATGAAGTGCACACCGAAGGCAATCCATACGCTCATGCAATACTGAGAGGATATGTTAATAAGCATGGGAATGCTCTTCCTAACTATCATTATGAAGACCTTATTTTCTTGTCAGAGATTTATAATAAATCGGGGCTTTCAAACCCTGCTTTAATAGTTGATACAAACCACTCAAATTCAGGCAAACAATACTTAGAGCAGATTAGAATTGCAAAAGAAGTGCTTCACTCTACAAGGCATTCTTCTGATATTAAAAAACTTGTAAAAGGATTTATGATTGAAAGTTATATTGAAGACGGTTCCCAGAAAATCGGGGAAGGAATTTACGGAAAATCTATAACTGACCCATGTCTTGGCTGGGAAAAAACTGAAAGACTGATACTTGAAATGGCTGAACTGAGAGGTTAATATGATTTACGAAAATGAATTTAATTTTTCAAGTGAATGTTTTGATAATAAGGGAAATGTCCGTCCTTTTTACATTCTTGATGTTTTTGAGAAAAGTGCAACAGCTCATGGCGAAATAATCGGTGTGGGCGAAGAAACAATGAGTGAAAAAAATCTGTACTGGATAATTTCAAGAATTAAATATCAGGTTTTAAATCAGATAAATCCTTGCGAAACATATATTATAAGAACATGGCCTCTTAAACCTACAAAACTTAACTTTCAAAGAGAATATCTTATTTTAACTAAAGACGGTAAAGAGGTTATAAAGGGAACTGCTAACTGGCTTACTATAGACAGAACAGAGAGAAAACTTGTTATCGGAGCAGATGTTTTTCCCAAAATGGATTTTTGCGATAAGGTAAATTTTTCTGATAAAGTCCAAAGGTTAAGAGACTTTGAAAATGCAGAATTTAAAATGAAGATTATACCGAATAAAAACCATATTGACTCAAACGGACATGTCAATAACAAGCATTATACAACGTTTATGGAAGAGGCTTTAGGGGGATTTTTTGGTAAAATTAAAACTTTTCAGATTGATTATATCGCAGAAATAATGGAAAGCGATGAACTATCGGTTTTTGCATTTTCAGATAATGAAAAAACTCTTGTAAAAGGGGAAAGCGATAAAAGGAATTTTATCGGGAAAATCGAGTTTTAGTTAATGAGGAATTAGGAAATAGGAATGAGGAATGAAGGAAGGCAAAATTATGCTATACAGCAATTTTGCCCTTTTTTATTTCATTATATAAAAAACGCAAAACGCCGTATGGCATGTTTTGCGTCCTTAACGTTTGTTTTAACAAACATATCACGTGCAAAGCACATATCACATTTGCAAAGCAAATATATAACGTTATCGTAAGATAACATATCACTGTTTGACCATAAGGGCAAACACTTCAGAAGACAGGAAAAATTGTTCGGATTGGACGAAAAAAAGGAACAAACTTTTTAAGTTTGTTCCCGTAAGCCCGAAGGCGTACTAAGTACGTCGAGTGGTTTTTTTCGTTCAAAGTGCAAATGATTAAATTTCATAAATCACTTTGTGATTTATACCTATTAAGACAAGAGCAAGTCCTTGCCCTACAATTTTATTTATATATTTTTCATTTGCACGGTCCGGGCAGTTTTTACGTCTTCTGATTACTCGTTTTCTCTTAATGCTTCAAGTACATCAGCAACTGTAACGATATTTTCTGCTTCTTCGTCATCAATTTCAATATCAAATTCGTCTGAGAAAGCCATAAGAAGTTCAACTAAATCTAAGGAATCTGCTCCAAGATCATCAACAAATGAACATTCCGGTCTTATATCTTCAGGTTGTAAACCTAATTGTTCAGCAATAAGTTCTTTAACTCTTTCAGTCATATTTTCACCCCCAAAAATATTATACTTCCAAATTTATCATACATATATTATTATAAAAGTCATATATTGTCAATACTTTTTTATTCATTTGCAAGTTTTTCTTCAATATTTTTGATTATATCCGATTCTACAAAGGTTTGACAGTTTATAATTGCGTTCATAATCGCACGTCTGTCAGATGAACCATGTGCTTTCATAACGGGTTTTCTAAGCCCTAAAATAGGTGTTGCACCATATTCTTTATAGTCAAACTGTTTTTTAAATTCGTAAAGTCCTTTTTTTAGTCCCAAAGAGCATATTTTGGTAAGAACAGATTTTAACATTATGTTTTTAATGCCTTTCATAAGTGTTTTGGAAACACCCTCTACGGTTTTTAAGATAATATTTCCTGTAAAACCGTCACAAACATAAACGTCATAATCTCCTGAGAGAATATATCTTGGCTCACAATTCCCTTTAAAGTTTATTAAATTATTGTTCTTTAGTAGATTATATGCCGAAACTAAATTTTCAGTACCTTTAGTTTCTTCTGCACCGATATTTATAAGACTTACACTTGGATTTTTAACATTTTTGTCTGTTTCAAAATAAACTGAACCCATGACTGCAAGTTGATTTATGTACTCAGGAGAAAGAGTGACATTAGCGCCCGCGTCCAACATAAGTTTAGGTCCCTTTTCGCTTGGAAGATATATAGCAAGTGCCGACCTTTTTACGCCTTTTATCCTCTTTACAATAAGATTGGCAGCAGTAAATACTGCTCCTGTGTTGCCTGCACTTATGAACACATCGCCCTTATCTTCTTTTAATAAGTTAAGACCGACAATTACAGAAGAATCCTTTTTCTCTTTAACTGCTTTTATCGGGTCATCGTCCCCTTCAATTTTCTCACTGCAATGATGAATATAAATATTTTTATCTGATATATTTTCTTTTTCCATTATCTCTTTGATTTTCATTTCATCGCCGCAAAGGATAACTTCAATATTTTCTTTTGCTTTAAGAGCCAGTTCTGCTCCTTTTATGATTTCAAGAGGCGAATTATCTCCCCCGAATGCATCTAATATAACCCTCATATAAATTTCTCCTTATAAAATATTATATTTATATATTAAATTATAATAAAAATATTGTCAAGTTAAGTTTTTTATGGTAAAATATAGAATGAATAAATTTTAACAAAAAGAAGGTTATATATATGGAAATGAACTTTGCGACAAGAATGGATGGAGTAAAAGGTTCGGCAATAAGAGAAATGTTTAAACTGATGGGTGATCCTGCAATTATTTCGTTTGCAGGCGGCAACCCTTCGCCTGATACATTTCCTGCAAATGAACTTAAGGAAATTGCTTCAAGAGTGCTTTTGGAAAATCCTTCAAAGTGTTTGCAATACAGTGTAACTGAGGGATATGCCCCACTGGTTCAAAAAGTTACAAACAGGCTTGAAGACCAGAATATTTATAAAACGGGCGATAAAGTTATAATAACAACAGGCGGACAGCAGGGGATTGACCTTGGTACTAAAGCCATTATAAACCCTGGCGACGGTGTTGCCTGCGAAACTCCGAGTTTTATAGGTGCACTTAACTGTTTTCGTACTTATGAAGCAAAACTTTACGGTATTCCTCTTTCTGAAGACGGGCTTGATACTGAAATTTTAGATAAAACTTTAGAAGAAAATAAAAATATCAAAATTTTATATATTATCCCTACTTTCCAAAATCCTATGGGGATTACTACATCTAAAGAAAAAAGAAATGAAATACTTAGAATATGCAAAAAACATAATGTTATTATTATAGAAGATAATCCTTACGGAGAATTAAGATTTAAAGGGGAAGATGTTCCTACCATTAAATCTCTTGACGAGGAGGGGGATACAGTTTTATACTGTGGTTCTTTCTCTAAAGTGTTATCTCCCGGATTAAGACTTGGTTTTTCTTGTGCAAGTGAGAAACTTATTGAAAAAATGGTTGTACTAAAACAGGTTAATGATGTTCATACAAATATTTTTTCACAAATTCTTGCTGACGAGTGGCTTTCTTTATACGACTTTGACGCACATATTGAAAAATGCAGAAATGTGTATAAGAAAAAATGCGAACTTATGTTAAGAACTATGGATGAAGAATTTCCGTCTTTTGTTACATACACAAGACCTGAGGGCGGGCTCTTTATTTACTGCACAATAAATAAAGATGTTGATACTGCGGAAATTGTAAAAGAATCTATAAAAAGGAAAGTTGCTTTTGTTCCGGGTTGTAACTTTATGACCGACGTAGATGAAAAAACAAGTTCATTTAGACTTAACTATTCAACTATGGACGATGAAAGCATTGTTAAAGGAATTAAAATACTTGCAGAGGTTTTAAAAGAATTATAAAAAAGGAATGAATAAATTGGAAAAGAAGAAAACTATATTAAGCGGTGTTCAGCCGTCAGGAGTTATGACTATAGGAAATTATATAGGCGCAGTTAAAAACTGGACTAAAATGCAGGAAGATTTTAATTGCCTTTATATGATAGTTGACCTTCATGCTATCACAGTTAAGCAGGACCCTGTAAAGTTAAGGCAAAGATGTATGGAATTTTTGGCTCTTTATCTTGCATGCGGACTTGACCCGAAAAAAAGCACATTGTTTTTCCAGTCCCATGTTCACGAGCATGCTGAACTTTCCTGGGCGCTTAACACAATAACATATATGGGCGAACTTTCAAGAATGACTCAGTTTAAAGATAAAACTAAAAATAAGCAGGATGCCAATATTGGAGTAGGTCTATTTACCTATCCTGTTTTAATGGCAGCGGATATTTTATTATATCAGGCGGATTTAGTGCCTGTCGGAATTGACCAGAAACAGCATTTGGAACTTACAAGAAATTTAGCCGAAAGGTTTAATCATCAGTTCGGGGAAATGTTTACCGTTCCTGAACCGTATATTCCTAAAATCGGCGCTAAGATAACATCTTTATCTGATCCTTTAAAGAAGATGTCAAAGTCTGACGATAATGTTAATTCTTTCATTTCAGTTATTGACGAACCTGATGTAATACTTAGAAAATTCAAAAGAGCAGTTACCGATTCAGGCAGTGAAGTAAGAAGAGGCGAAGGTAAAGAAGGAATTGAAAACCTTATGAGCATTATGAGTGCATTTACCGGGAAATCTTTTGATGAGATTGAAAACGAATTTTCTTCTTCAGGATACGGCGAATTTAAAACAAAGGTTGCAGAATGTGTAATCGATGAACTTACACCTGTAAGAGAAAGATATTACGACTATCTTAAAAATAAAGATTATTTACAATCAGTTTATAAAGAAGGCGCTGAAAGGGCATCATATATAGCAAGTAAAACTATAAAGAAAGTTTACAGAAAATTAGGTTTTGTTGATAAACTTTAAAAGGTTTTAAAGAATTACAGGAGATAAAAATGATTGATTATAATTTGATTTTCAGTTTCGCTTTGGCATATCTTGTTACTTTTGCATTAGTTCCTATTGTAAGAGTACTTGCCTTTAAAATGAATGCAGTAGATATTCCCAAAGACGAAAGAAGAATGCATAAAAGACCTATTCCCCGCTGGGGAGGAACAGCAATATATCTTGGCTTTGTGGTAAGCGTTGCATGTTTTACACCTGTTATTGATAAAAGGCTTATAGGAATACTTATTGGCTCTTTAGTTATAGTAGGAATAGGAGTACTTGACGATAAATATTCACTTAATCCGTTTTTAAAACTTATGGGGCAATGTGCTGCTGCAGTTATCGTTATTGCATTCGGAGTAAAAATAAATGCATTTAACGGGATTTTATCATCTTTTGACAATCCTTATCTGATAAATATTTTTTCAATAGCAGTGACATTTATATGGATAATAGGTGTTACAAATGCCGTAAATCTTATTGATGGGCTTGACGGTCTTGCTGCAAGTATTTCGGGAATTTCGGCTCTGGCACTTGTGTTTATCTGTATTATAACAAAAAGATTTGATATGGCAGTTCTTTTTGTAGCTGTTGCGGGAGCATGTATGGGATTTTTACCTTTTAACAGCCACCCTGCAAAAATATTTATGGGAGATTCAGGTGCACTTTTCTTAGGATATATACTTGCTACTTTATCGATTGAAACTTTCTTGCAGGGATATTCTGCAATGAGTTTTATTGTTCCTATAATAGTTCTTGCTCTTCCGATATTTGATACATCTTTTGCAATTATAAGAAGAGTTTACAGGCATAAAGGAATTATGAGTGCTGACAGAGGGCATCTTCATCACAGACTGGTTGACTCAGGGCTTACCCATAAAGAAACAGTGTCTGTTATGTCTACCTTCAGTGCGCTTTTATCAATAACTGCTATTATCCTTATTTCAAAAGGAATTAACCGTGCAATAGTGCTTATAATTACAATGTTAATATTCTCGGTATGTATTAAATTATATGCTTCTCACAGAAGCGTTGAAAAACAATATATGAATAAACTTGATGAAACAGGAAGTGAAGAAAAAAATGAAGAAAATTAAAGTTATGACCGTATTCGGAACAAGACCTGAAGCGATTAAAATGGCACCTTTAGTTAAAGAGATTGAAAAAAGAGAAGAACTGGAGAGTATTGTAGCAGTTACTGCACAGCACAGGCAGATGCTTGATCAGGTTCTTAAGATATTTGATATAACACCTGATTTTGACTTAAATATTATGAAAGACAGGCAGACTCTTACCGATATAACATTAAGGGCAACAAAGGGGCTTGACGATGTTATAAAAGAAGCAAAACCTGACATTGTTTTGGTTCACGGGGATACTTCCACAACTTTTGCCGGTGCTCTTGCCGCTTTTTATAATCAGGTAAGCGTCGGACACGTTGAAGCAGGGCTTAGAACTTATGATAAGTATTCTCCATTCCCTGAAGAAATGAACAGGAAACTTACAGGTGCAATTTCCGATATGCACTTTGCACCGACAATAAACAATAAAGAAAATTTACTTAAAGAAAATGTATGCGAAGATGATATTTATATAACAGGTAATACCGTTATAGATGCTCTTAAAACAACTGTTAAAGAAGATTATGTTTTTGAAACTGATGCTATAAATAAAGTTGATTTTTCAAAAAAAGTTATTGTTGTTACTGCACACAGAAGAGAAAACTTAGGCGAAGGTCTTAACAATATATGCATGGCTCTTAACTTTATTGCAAATAAATATCAGGATGAGGTTGAAATAATCTATCCTATGCATTTAAATCCTGTTGTAAGGGAAACTGCAAATAAACATCTTGGAAATATTAAAAATGTTCACTTAATAGATCCTGTTGACGTTTGTGAATTACATAATCTTATGAATAAATCATATATGATTATGACTGACTCAGGCGGACTTCAGGAGGAAGCACCATCACTGGGAAAACCTGTTTTAGTTTTAAGAAACGAAACTGAAAGACCTGAAGCGGTTAAAGCGGGAACTGTTAAAATTGCAGGTGTTAACAAAGACGAAATAATAAAAATGGCAGAAGACTTACTTGAAAGTAAAGAAAGTTACGAGAAAATGGCAAAAGCAGTTAATCCTTATGGTGACGGGTTTGCTTCTAAGAGAATATGCGATGCCATAATAGAAAAATATTATGGGAAAGAATAATGATATCCTAAAAGCACTTGCCGCCTTTTCGCAGGTAAGCATATCTGTTTTATCTCCTATAATACTTTGTATTATTCTTGGCAGACTTGCAACTGATAAGTTAGGTTTTCCTGATTTTGTAATGGTTATTGCCATAGTTCTTGGAGCTATATCAGGATTTTACAGTATGATAACATTTATTAAGAATATCACAAAAACTAAATAGCGGTGAAGATTTATGATTGAAAAGAATTTATTAAAAGAAGTCAGAAATATGGCGATAGGAGTTTTTCTTCTTTCTTTATTTATGGTTTTAATATTTTTTCTTTGCGGATACTTTTCCATTCAAGTAATCTTAGGAGCGCTGCTTGGAGATGCGGTATGTGTTCTTAACTTTCTGATTTTGGCATACTGTGTATCACAGGCAGTTGAAAAAGGAGAAGACAGTGCAAAAAAATATATAAGCGGAACTTACTTTTTAAGAATGATTTTAGTTGCCGTATCTATTATTATTGCAATTAAAACTCCAAGGTATTTTAATTATCTTGCAACTGCAATACCTTTTGTTTTTCCCAGAATAGTAATCACAGTTTTAAATTTCATAAATAGCAGGAAGGGGGATAAAGTTGAACGGTCCGAAGATAATATTTGAAATTCCTTTGCTTGGCGGAATAAAAATTACCGAAACTATTGTCAACCAGTGGATAATAATGATAGCAATAATTCTTTTATGTATCTTCTTTACAAGAGATTTAAGAGTTAAACCTGTTAAGAAAAGGCAGGTTGCAGCAGAAAAAATAGTTGGAATGCTTTATAATCTTGTAGGGGAAACAATGGGCAAAAGATATGAAAGTTTTGCTCCTTACATCGGAGCATTATTCACAATGTCAATTATGGGAAGTTTATCCAGCCTTTTAGGGTTAAGACCTTATACTGCTGATTTAAGCACAACACTTGCCTGGGCAGTTTTAACATTTTTTATGGTGCAAATAAATTCAATAAGGCTTAACGGTGTAGGCGGTTGGTTAAAAGGCTTTGCCGAACCTGTACCATTTATATTACCTTTAAATTTAGTAAGTGAAATAGCAAACCCTATTTCAATATCTTTCCGTCATTTCGGGAATATTGCTGCCGGTATGGTTATAACTTCTTTGGTATACAGCGGGCTGGCAGGTATAAGCAGTATAATTTTAAGTTTTATTCCGAATTACTTTATAAGCCATATACCTTTTTTACAGTTAGGTATTCCTGCGCTTTTGTCTATTTATTTTGATTTATTCGGAAGTTTCTTACAAGCATATATAATATGTATGTTAACAATGGTATACGTATCCGGTGTATCGGATAACTAATATAATAAACATAAAAAGGAGAAATAGTTATGGACGCATTATTAGCAAAAACAATAGTATTAGCAGCTTCAGCAATTGGAGCAGGATTAGCAATGATTGCAGGTATAGGACCCGGTATAGGTCAGGGTTTTGCTGCAGGCAAAGCAGCTGAAGCAGTTGGACGTCAACCAGAAGCAAAAAGTGATATTACATCTACAATGCTGTTTGGATGTGCTGTCGCAGAATCAACAGGTATTTACGGTTTGGTTGTAGCACTTATATTACTTTACGCAAACCCATTTATAGGAATGTTAGGACTGTAATATAAGAATCTTTAATTAACGAGCAAAAATCCGAAAAAAGAAATCGGATACTGTTAAAGGAAAGGTATAAATCATGGATGAATTTTTATCCTTTGTTACCATAGATGTATGGACAATGATTATGACATGGGGAAATCTTCTTATCCTCTTTTTTGCTATGAAAAAATTCTTGTTTAAGCCTGTTAAGGCTATAATGGATAAAAGGCAGGAAGAGATTGAGAAGTCTATTTCCTCTGCAGAAATTGCAAAAAAAGATGCTGAAAATCTAAAATGCGAGTACGTATTAAAACTTTCGGAAGCAAAAGCCGAAGCGGACTCTATTATAAAGACTGCTGTTAAAAATGCTCAGCTTAAAGAAGAAGAAATTATAAAAGATGCGAACAAAAAAGCTGCTGACATTTTAGAGAGAGCAGACAAAGAGATTGAGAATCAGAAAAAAGCCGCATTGTCGGATATTAAAGGCGAGGTTTCTGATATTGCCATATCTATTGCAACAAAGATTATTAAAAAAGATATAAACGAAAAAGACCATGAACAGCTTATTAACGAATTTATAGATGAAATAGGTGATGCTTCATGAGTGATTTTTCAAAAAAATACGCAGGGGCGTTATACGACCTTTGCAAAGAAGAGAATATAACCAAAGAAGTATTAGAAGAACTTTTAGTTATTGATACTGTCATAAAAGAAAATAAGGAGTATAAAAATCTTCTTGATACTCCTGCAATTTCTCTTAAGGATAGATTAAGTATCATAGATGAGGCTTTTTCTTCCTGTTCTTTGTATGTTTTAAATTTTATAAAACTTCTTTGTGAAAACAAAAAGTTTTATGAGTTTTCCTTAGTTGTTTCAAATTTTAACAAACTTTATGACGAAGAAAGAAATATCGAAAGGGTAGAGGCGATAACCTGTGTTGCCCTTTCGGATGAGCAGGCTTCAAGTTTAAGAGAAAAGATAGAAAAGATAACTAAAAAGAATGTGCATTTAACAAACAAAGTTGATAAAAGCATTATTGGCGGTGTTATCTTAAAATTCAAAAACAGAATGTATGACGGCAGTATAAGGAAAAGTCTTAATGAAATTGCCTGTAAAATTAAAAACAGTACTTTATAGAAAGGGTGAGGAAGATGCATATAAAGCCTGAAGAAATAAGTAAAATTATAAAAGACCAGATAAAAAATTACAAAGATCAAATTACACTTTCCGAAACAGGATACGTTATTTCTATTGGTGACGGAATTTCCAGAGTTCACGGCCTTTCTGACTGTATGGCTAATGAACTTTTGGAATTTTCTAACGGCGAGTACGGAATGGCACTTAACTTAGAAGAAAATTTTGTCAGTGTCGTTATGCTTGGCTCAGACGAAGGTATTAAAGAGGGAGATATCGTTAAAAGAACAGGGAAAGTTGTGTCTGTTCCCGTAGGTGACGAATTAATCGGAAGAGTAGTTAATGCATTAGGTCAGGCGATTGACGGAAAAGGTGAAATTAAAACAGAAAACATAAGACCGATTGAGTCAAATGCTCCGGGTATTATAGAAAGAAAATCAGTAAGTGTACCTTTGCAGACAGGAATAAAAGCCATCGATTCTATGATTCCTATAGGACGTGGTCAGAGAGAACTTATAATCGGTGACAGGCAGACAGGTAAAACTGTTATAGCAACCGATACAATTATAAACCAAAAAGGAAAAGATGTTATTTGCATATATGTTGCAATCGGTCAGAAAAGGTCAACCGTTGCACAGATTGTTGATACTCTCGAAAAAAACGGGGCAATGGATTATACAATAGTTGTTTCGGCAACTGCGTCCGAACTTGCACCCCTTCAATATATAGCACCATATTCAGGATGTGCTATGGGCGAATATTTTATGGAAAAGGGCAAAGATGTACTTGTTGTTTATGATGACTTATCAAAACATGCAGTTGCATACCGTGCTCTGTCCTTACTTATAAGAAGACCACCGGGAAGAGAAGCATATCCTGGAGATGTATTCTACCTTCATTCAAGATTACTAGAAAGAGCGGCAAGACTTGCACCTGAGTACGGCGGCGGTTCTCTTACTGCACTTCCTATTATAGAAACTCAGGCGGGAGATGTATCGGCGTATATACCTACTAATGTTATATCCATAACTGATGGTCAGATATTCTTAGAAACCGAACTTTTCCACAGTGGTATTATGCCTGCTGTTAACCCAGGTATATCAGTATCGAGGGTTGGAGGAAATGCACAGATTAAAGCAATGAAAAAAGTATCAGGGTCACTTAAACTCAGTTATTCTCAGTACAGGGAACTTCAGGGATTTGCACAGTTTGGTTCTGACCTTGACGAAGATACGAAAAAAAGACTTGCACAAGGGGAAAGAATAGTTGAAGTTTTAAAACAGGACAGGAATTCCCCTATAGACGTTGAATTGCAGGTTGTTATTATCTATGCTGTAATTAATGACTTTTTAGCAGATATAAAGGTAAGTGAAATTGCAGATTTTGAAAGTGGCCTTTTTGACTTTATGAAAAATCATCATAACGAAATACTTGCTGAGATTAAACAAACAGGCGACCTTTCAAAAGAACTTTCAGAAAAGTTAAAAGAAGCAATAGAAGAATACAAGAAAATTCGTTAAAACGAATTTAATGAAAAATTAATAAAGAATAATGAATAATTGCGGTTGAAAATCGCAGAGCGATTTTTCTTTTTTAAAATGCGAAGCATTTATTCCTTAATTATTCATTTTTCATAATTCATTATTCATTACACTACATTAAGGAGTAATATCTTATGGCAGGAACATCCACGAAAGATATTAAAAACAGAATAAAAAGCGTAGAAAACACGGGCCAGATTACAAAAGCAATGGAACTTGTTGCTACCTCTAAACTCCGTCATGCAAAAATAAAGGCGGAAACGACAAAACCGTTTTTTGATATTTTAAAAGGCACTTTGGATTCCATAAAGAGAAATGCAACCAATTTTTCATCAGTTTATATGAAAAAAAGAGAGATTAAAAAAACCTGTGTTATAGTTGTCGGAGGGGACAGAGGTCTTGCAGGAGGATACAATATAAATGTCTTTAAAAAAGCAAAAGAAATTATGGATGGTAAAGACTGTGTAGTCCTTCCTGTAGGAAAAAAGGCTTTTGAGTATTACAAAAAGCAGGGAGCAGAAATCTTCTCAGACCTTTATCCTGTGGTTTCGGATGTTAATATCCCCCGTTGTTATGACATTGGAGGAGCATTATCTTTCGCTTTTAGAAAAGGCGAGTTTGACAGGCTTTTAATTGTATATTCAAAGTTTGTTTCAATGCTTAATCAGGAAGCAGTTTGCGAGGAAATTCTTCCGCTTTCAAATATGGAAGGCGATAAACCAAAAAGAAAACAACTTACAATATATGAGCCGTCTTATGACACAGTTTTTGATAAAATAGTACCTCAGTATGTAAGTGGTGTTATTTACTTTGCAATTTGTCAGTCTCAAGCCAGTGAACATGCAGCAAGGCGAACATCGATGGAATCAGCATCTAAAAATGCAGCTGAAATGATTGACGACTTAACTTTAAAATATAACCGTGCAAGGCAGGCGGCAATTACTCAGGAAATTACTGAAATTGTGTCAGGCGCTGAAACGGTATAAAAAAAGTTTAAATAACTTTTATAAGGAGGAAATTTAAAATAATGGCAGAAAAAAATATTGGCACCGTTATTCAGGTTATAGGCCCTGTACTTGATATAGAGTTTGAAGACGGATGCTTACCGAATTTACTAAATGCTATTGAAATAGAAAGCGATGAGGGTAAAATAGTCTGCGAAGTAGCCCAGCATCTTGGCGACTCTGTGGTAAGGTGTATAGCAATGAGCTCCACAGGCGGTCTTAAAAGAGGGATAAAAGCAGTTGATACAGGCAGAGGTATAACTGTTCCTGTCGGAGAGGGAACTTTGGGAAGAGTATTTAATCTTCTTGGCGATCCTATTGATAATCTGCCAATGCCTGAAGTTAAGGAAAGATGGGACATTCATCGTCCTGCTCCAAGTTATGATGAGCAGAACAGCACAACTGAAATCTTAGAAACAGGTATTAAAGTTGTTGATTTAATTGCCCCTTACGCAAAAGGAGGTAAAATAGGTCTTTTCGGTGGTGCAGGCGTTGGTAAAACAGTACTTATTCAGGAACTTATAAATAATGTCGCAAAACAGCATGGCGGATTGTCAGTTTTTACGGGTGTAGGAGAAAGAACCCGTGAGGGAAATGACCTTTACTATGAAATGAAAGAATCAGGAGTTATAGATAAAACTGCGCTTGTTTACGGTCAGATGAACGAACCACCCGGAGCAAGAATGAGAGTTGCTCTTTCAGGTCTTACTATGGCTGAATACTTCCGTGACAAAGAAGGTCAGGATGTGCTTTTATTTATAGATAATATATTCAGATTTACGCAGGCAGGAAGTGAAGTGTCAGCGTTACTTGGACGTATGCCGTCAGCCGTTGGTTATCAGCCGACTCTGGCAACTGAAATGGGAGCCTTACAGGAAAGAATAACATCTACAAAAAAAGGCTCTATAACTTCAGTTCAGGCAGTTTATGTGCCTGCAGATGACCTTACTGACCCTGCTCCTGCAACAACGTTTGCACATCTTGATGCAACAACCGTTTTATCAAGAAGTATTGCATCGCTTGGTATTTATCCTGCTGTTGACCCGCTGGAGTCAACTTCAAGAATACTGTCACCTGACATTGTGGGAATTGAGCATTATGAAGTTGCAAGAGAAGTCCAGAGAATTTTGCAAAGATATAAAGAACTTCAGGATATTATTGCTATTATGGGTATGGACGAGTTGTCTGATGAAGATAAACTTACCGTAAACCGCGCAAGAAAAATCCAGAGATTTTTATCTCAGCCGTTTACAGTTGCAGAACAGTTTACAGGCTATCAGGGTAAATATGTTCCCGTAAAAGAAACTGTAAGAGGATTTAAAGAAATCATTGAAGGTAAACATGACGATTTGCCCGAATCTGCTTTCCTTTTTGTAGGAACAATAGACGAAGCAGTTGAAAAAGCAAAAACTTTATAAGGGGCGGTTTAAATGGAAACTTTCAATCTTAAAATAGTAACACTTGACGGAATTGAATACGATAATAATGTTCTTAGCGTTGTTGCAAGAACAATTTCCGGAGATGTATGCATTTTAAAAAATCATGCAGATTACGTTGCGCCTATTGAAATCGGAAAAGTCAAAATAAAGGATGAAAACGGCGAAAAATACGGAGCATGTGCAGGCGGATTTATAAGCGTATCAGACGGCGAGGCAAGAATTGTTGCTACAACATTTGAATTCGCAGAGGATATAGATGTAGAACGTGCCAAAGTTGCAAAAGAGAAAGCACAAAATAAATTAAACAGTGATAAAACATCAAAAATTGCTGAAATCAAACTTAAAAAAGCACTGCTCAGGCTGGAAGTATCCAAAAGTAAATAATTCGGAGCATAAATAATGAAATATTATTGACTTATTTGTATTTTTTAGGTATAATTTAGTAATGAACAATATTAGGAGGGAATGAGATGGCTAAAAGCATTTCTAAAATTGTGATTGTCGTATTGCTTATAGTATTGTTTGGCTATATTGCGATTAACGGATTATCACTTACCGCGTTAAACATACCATATAAATTTTACAGTGTGTTTGATGAAGATAACGGAATAAGATTAGGTTTTGACTTATCGGGAGGTTCCGTTATAGTATATGAAGCTCAGGATGCTACTCCTGACGATGAACAGATGAGTACAGTCGTTGATATTATGTATAAACGACTTGACAATCTTGGATTTACAGAAGCAACAGTTTCCAAACAGGGTGACAACAGAGTTTTAGTTGAAATCCCAACTATTACAAATCCTGATGAAGCGATTAAAGTTTTAGGTGCTACTGCAGAACTTAAATTTGTTGACTCGGAAGGTAATGTTGTTTTAACAGGAAAAAATGTTAAAGATGCTTCTGCAACTTACGGTCCTATTAGTGAAAATGGTGCAAATCAGCATTATGTTGAATTAAAACTTAACGCTGACGCTCAGGCTGCATTCTTTGATGCAACAACAAGAATGAGTCAGAAACCTGAAGGCGAAAACTTTATTTCAATTATGCTTGACGATGAAGTTTATTCTTCACCAAGAGTAGATGAACCTATTAATTCTGACAGTGCAGTTATCACAGGTGACTTTACTGCAGAAACTGCTAAAAACCTTGCTACTACAATCAAAGAAGGTCAGCTTCCTTTCAAACTTAAAGATGTTGAAAGAAGAAGTGCAGGTCCTGTTCTTGGGGATAACGCGTTATCAACAAGTATTTTAGCAGCAATTATCGGTATCTTACTTGTAATGTTATTTATGATTATTATTTACAGACTACCGGGTCTTGTAGCAAGTATTTCTCTTGCTGCATATGTAGTAATCGTTTTACTTGTAATGGTTGCAACAAGAGCAAACTTAAGTTTACCTGGTATCGCAGGTATTATCCTTTCAATCGGTATGGCTGTTGATGCTAACGTTATTATCTTTGAAAGAATCAAAGATGAATTAAAACTTGGCAAAACAACAGGTGCTGCTATGAAAGCAGGCTTTAACAGAGCGTTATCTGCAGTTATGGATGCTAACATTACAACAATTATCATTGCAGTTGTACTTTATATATTCGGTACAGGAACAATCAAAGGTTTTGCATTTACTTTAGGAATTGGTATTGTAGTAAGTTTATTTACTGCAGTTGTAATAACAAGATTCTTACTTAAAGCAATCTTTGACTTAAATGTTAAAAATCCTGCATTATACGGATTATCTACAAAGAAAGTAAAGGAGGAAAAATAAATGTTTAATTTAGATATTTGTACTAAAAAATGGCGTTTCTTTATTCTTCCTGCACTTATTATCATTACCGCAATTATCGTTGGTATTACATGCGGCGGATTTGTTCTTGACATTGATTTCGCAGGCGGTACTGAAATCGTTGTTGATTTTGGAAAAACTGTTGAAAAAGCAGAAATCGAACAGTTATTTAACGATACTTTAGGATTTAAGGCATCTGCTGTACAGCAGTCTATAACTAATGAAAACCAGATGACAATTAAATCTCAGACTCTTACAACTGAGCAGTCAGAAAGTCTATGGAACGCAATCAAAACAAAATATACTTTAGAAGACGGTCAGAGATTATCAGTTGATACCGTATCTCCTACAATCGGTAAGGAACTTACTCAGACTGCAGTTGTTGCCTGTGTTATAGCAGTTATCTTAATGCTTATCTATATCACAATAAGATTTGAATTTTTATCAGGTATGGCAGCAATTATTGCGCTTATCCATGATGTAGCTATTATTGTTTCTGCATATATGATTTTCAGAATGCCTTTAAATGTTGCATTTATTGCCGCAGTTCTTACTATTATCGGTTACTCAATCAATGATACAATCGTTGTGTTTGACCGTATAAGAGAAAATATTAAATTTGCAAGAAAAGAAACTTATGCTGAAATTGCAAATAAATCAGTAAATCAGACAATCACACGTTCAATAAATACATCTATAACAACTTTAGTTACAATTGTTTTACTTTATTTCTTAGGTGTAGATGCGATTAAAGATTTCTCACTTGCACTTATAATCGGTCTGCTTGCCGGAACATATTCTTCAATATTTATTGCCGCACCTACTTGGGTAGCATTTAAAAAGGAAAAGAATAATAAATAAAAAACAGTAAAACCCCGAATTTCATTCGGGGTTTTAAAACAAAAAAATATGTTAGATTATAAATACTTATATAAAAAATTAAATAAAAGAACTCCCTTAAAAACTGATTGCGGTGCTCTTTGTTCCAATGCATGCTGTGTTGATACAGATGGCGAGGAACTTGGAATGTACCTTTTTCCTTATGAAGAAGAGATGTTTTTAGGTAAGGACAATTTTAAAGTGGAAAAAACTGACCTTGAATATGCAGGAAAAAAAGCTGCCATTCTTTATTGTAAACCTTATTGCAAAAGAAATGAAAGACCGTTATCCTGCAGAATTTTTCCATTGTTTCCTTATATAACAGTTGAGGGAGATTTAAAAGTAATAGTTGACCCCAGAGGAAGAACTGTATGTCCGCTTTACAAAAAAGACTTGAAAGATTTTAATCCTTCTTTTGTAAGAGGAGTTAGGCATCTTGGTATGATATTAATGGAAGATGAGGAAACATATGAGTTCTTATTTGAGTTATCAAGGCAGATAGATATGGAGGTTAACGATATAATTGAAAACTTAAGTAATATTATAAAAACTTAAGAAAAATAAAAAAGGGGAGAAACAAATGAAAAGAAAACACATTTTAGGAGCGATTTTAGGGGCAGTCGCTCTTGGTATTTTTGGCTTTTTGTGTGCCATCGTTAATAATGGAGATATGGAGGCAACAAGCAGATACGCAGGTACATTTATGGCACTTGTCCCACCGATTATAGCCATCGGACTTGCTCTTATTACCAAAGAAGTTTATTCTTCGCTATTTATCGGTATCGTTGCAGGCGGACTTTTATGTGCAAATTTAAATCCTGTCGGAACACTTAATACAATTTTAAGTGACGGATTTATTGCAAGTCTTGCTGACGAGTGGAACGTAGGGATTTTAATTTTCCTTGTTCTTTTAGGCATTATGGTTGCACTGATTAACAAAGCAGGTGGGTCTATCGCTTTTGGCAAATGGGCACAGGCTCATGTTAAAACTAAAGTAGGAGCGCAACTTGCTACTTTTGCACTTGGCGTACTTATTTTCGTTGACGACTATTTTAACTGCTTAACTGTTGGTTCGGTTATGCGTCCTGTTGCTGATTCACATAAGATTTCAAGAGCAAAACTTGCTTACATAATTGATGCAACTGCTGCTCCTATTTGTATGATAGCGCCGATTTCTTCTTGGGCTGCTGCTGTTTCAGGGGTTGTTGAAGGAAGAAATGGTCTGGAATTATTTATAAGTGCTATTCCTTATAACTTCTATTCACTTCTTACAATCGTTATGATTATAACAATATGTCTTTTGAAACTGGATTTCGGTCCAATGAGAAAGCACGAAATAAATGCCCAAAACGGAGATATTTTCTCAGGCGAAGGCGGATATGAAAAAGTTGACGGAGAAGAAGTTTCATCAAAAGGCAAAATATTTGACCTTGTAATACCTGTACTTGTATTAATCGGATGCTGTATTCTTGGAATGCTTTATTCGGGCGGATTTTTTAGCGGAACATCTTTTGTTGATGCATTCGCAGGATGTGATGCTTCAGTTGCGCTTTCATGGGGTGCTTTAATTGCACTGGTTGTAACAATTATATACTTAACCTTAAGAGGAGTTATTTCATTTAAAGAGGCAATGGATTGTGTGCCAAAAGGATTTTGCGCAATGGTTCCTGCAATACTTATCTTAACATTTGCATGGACTCTAAGCGGTCTTACAGGTTCACTTGGTGCTGATACTTATGTTGCAGAGTTAATGGAAGGTGCAGCAGAAGGACTTACAATATTCCTTCCTGCTATTATCTTCTTAGTTGCAGTTGCACTTGCTTTTGCAACAGGAACATCATGGGGTACATTCGGTATCTTAATCCCGATTGTTACAGCTGTATTTGCATCTGATGCTTCAATGCTTGTTATCGGTATTTCTGCATGTTTAGCAGGTGCTGTATGCGGAGACCACTGCTCACCAATTTCTGATACTACAATTATGGCATCAGCAGGTGCACAGTGTAATCATATTAATCACGTATCCACTCAACTTCCTTATGCGCTTTTAGTTGCAGGAATTTCGTTTGTCGGATATATTATAACAGGTTTTATTCCTAACTGGTTAATAACACTTCCGATAAGTATTATTATCTTGGTTGTAACACTTCTTATAATAAAAAAAGTAACAGCAAAAAAAGCATAAATCATAAAATAAGGACCTCGTTTTGATTAAACGAGGTCCTTATTTTACTTATTTCTAACTTTCTTCAAGAAGTTTTATCGTCATCTCAGCATTTGACAGTGCTTTTTTAGAAAGTTCTTCTTTATAAGTAACAAGATTTTTTCTTATCTCATCTTTGTTATCTATAATTTTTTCTATCATTTCCCTTAAATATGAAGAGTCAATATTTTCTGCATCAACAAGCATATCCTGTTTTATATAGTCTAAAAATCCTTTTATTTTAGGATCGTAAATAATACCGATAAGAGGAACACACATTGTTGTTGCATATATTAAAGAATGAAGACGCATTCCGATAACAAGTTCGCATTTTGATATTATGCCCATCAGTTTTTCAGCTGATTGTTCGTCTTTTATTATATAACCTTTATGGGACATTCTTTGTAATATGTTTTGTGATATTAAAAGGTCTTCACTCGGACGCATTGTAATAAATATCGTTTCAATATTATATTTTTCATAAACATAGTCGCAGATTTCGGCAATTTTTGCTTCAAAGAGTTTATCGTTTTTATTCCAGCCTCTTACTGATACTGCCATATATTTTCCGTTTTCATTGATATTGTTTTCCTTAATAAGTTTTAAAGTTTCAATATCCGAACAGGCATCTAAAGTTATTGCAGGATCGGCAGTAACAAACACTTCTTTTTTATCTACTCCTATTCTTCTTAATTCTTTTTTGGAAAGTTCATCTCTTAAAGTTATAAGGTCTGCTTTTTTCGTAACAAGTGCTGAAATTTTTTCGTTTTTTTCTTTAAACGGACCAATTCCGTTTGCATAAACTACAAGTTTAAGGTTAAGTTTTTTTGCAAGGTTCATAAGATACAAATAATAATAAAGAGAATGGCTGCTTGTTGCATCGTGAATTAAAGTACCTCCGCCATTTAAAAACAGTTTTGATTTTTTAAGGCTTTTATAAATTATAAACGGATTAAATCTGTTTATAGCATCAACTTTAAATAATCTTTTTGTTTGCTTAGGATTTTTTGAAAGAGTAAGAATTCTTACATCTTCTTTATATACTCTTAAATTATTTATAATTGCTGTAAGAAGCGCATCGTCACCGCTGTTGTTAAATCCGTAATATCCTGACAAAACGATGTCATATTTTTTGTTATCATAAAAGTCTTTTAAAATTCTTTCATATATTTTTATATGAGATTTTGCAAGATTATCGTTTGAAAATTCATTGGTTGCTTTGTTAAAGAGATTTTCCCCGAATTTTAATTGCATAAGTTTATTTTCTGCAAGGGTTAAGACTTTATCGGCAAAATCTTTACCGTTTCCATTTTCAAACAAAAATCCGTTTTCACCATTTTCTATAAGGTCTGAAATACCTCCGACATCTGAACTAACGGTCGGTTTTTTAAGTTTAGCACCCTCTAAAAGAACATAAGGGAAACTTTCACTAAGTGAGGTAAGAGTATTTATATCTATTGCATTTATGAAATCATAAATGTTATCTAAAAAGCCTACAAAATGTACTTTGTCTGAAATGTTATATTCCTCTGCCTGCTTTTTTAAATCAGAAAGAAGAGGACCTTCTCCTGCAAGTAAAAATCTTAAATTATTATTTTGAGAAAGTGCGTGTTTTGCTCCTTCTATAAAGATTTTATGACCTTTAACCAAATCAAATCTGCCTATGATTCCAACATAAGTTGTGTTTTCTTCATAAGGTATATTATATTTTTCCAAAAATTCTTTTTTTGAAATAAAACTATGAGGTTTTTTAAAATCCATACCGTTATAAACAGTAAAGATTTTATTGGGAGAAAAACCTCTTTGTATCAGCATATTTTTAAAGTTGTTTGACACACCGATATAGTAGTCCATATCTTTTAATGCTATCTGGTTTAAAAGAGTGAACACATATTTTTTATAAAAACCTTCGGTAAAATCAAGTTTATAATCACTGTGAACAGTTGAAACAATGGGGATTTTAATTTTTCTTTTTAAAAGAGAGGACACAAAATTAGCCCTAGCCCCATGAATGTGAAGAAGGTCAAATCCCTCTTTTTCAATTATATCGGATATTTTTGAAATAATTGACAAATCGCCCCTGTTTTTCTGCTCGATTAAAACAGTATCAATATCTTTTTTTAATATTTCCTGATAGAAAATACCGGGTGTAAGACAGATAATTTTAACATCAGCATATTTTTTTAATGCATCTAAAAGTGCAAAAACATGAGTTTTTGCACCTCCGCTGTCCCCACCGCTTATCATGTGAAGAATTTTCATTTGTTTTTAACCTTTCTTATATCTTGTGCTTTTGTTTTCTTGATATATTAAGAGTAGCCAGAATAATACCTGCCATTGTAAAAAACATAAACATTGTTCTTGGATAGAACCATATATATTCTACACCGCTTACGAATATAATTCCTGTAAAAGATGCAAGGGATGCGCAAACGTAATTTTTAATCTCAGGTGAAAGTGTATGTCTTATTCTGACAGTTATAAGTCTTTTTAAGGTAATTACCCAGAAAATCATAAATGAGATAAAACCGAGTAACCCCATTTCAACCAGCACTTCCATAAAAAGCATATGAGAGTGTGGTGCTAAAACTGCACTTGCGTGCGCAAAACTCGGATACAGAAGCGAGTAAGCTTGGGGGCCTAACCCTATTCCTGTTACAAAGTTGCCTTTAAGCATTTTTAAGGCACCTTCCCATATAAGAATTCTATACTGATTTGAAGTATCTTTCATACTTCCTATAGTAAGAATTCTGTTAAGAATAGACTCAGGTAAAAATGGTATTGCTATTATCCCTAAAAGTGCAATCAAAGGAATAAGTTTATAGTTATAAAATGCTATAAATACCACTACAGAAATGGCAAATGATACCCAGCATGAACGCGAATAAGTATATAAAAGTGCCATAAACGGAACTAAAAGCATTATAAGCCATAGTGCTTTTTTCT
Source organism: Oscillospiraceae bacterium (assembly GCA_015068525.1). NCBI lineage: Bacteria > Bacillati > Bacillota > Clostridia > Eubacteriales > Oscillospiraceae > Oscillospiraceae bacterium. Next base: position 29,249 of record SVKJ01000010.1, read on the forward strand.
TTTTATCTTTCTGGTTTAGCGCAAATGCTGCCATAAAAGGCATAAACATAACAAGGTATTCCGCGTAGTTATTCGGGTTTTCAAATGTTGAATATGCTCTGCCCGGCATTCCCTGATTTGCATTAAGGTCAGTAAGCCTTACGTCTATTTCAACGCCAACAATACCTTGATATATACAATAAAGAGATGTCAGTATAAGACCGATTGAGATAATTCCCACAAACTTGTTTAAATCTTCTTCTTTTTTGATACTTCCCCATATAACGAACATAAATATAAATGAGGTAACAAAGAACATAAATACTCTTATACTGTCACCAACTGCATTTGATATTATAACAGCAAGTAAAGTTGAGAGCATAAATATAATCATAAAAAAGTCAAACTTTGCAATTCTTATTGAAAAGTTTTTCCCTGATATAAGAACAGCAAAATAAAGGAATAAAACAAACATGGCAATTATAAGCCCATAGAGGTTATTCCATCTGTTACCAGGCACACAAACCATAATCACAATTAAAACTGCAAGAATATTCTGAAATCTTAAATATGAATTTCTGTTTAAAAAATTATAGATTAAATTATTTATACTGCCCTTATTAATCTTTTTTAAGCTTTTATATACATTAGATATCGAAGAAACTACGGAAATTATAATCTTATCAATAAATTTAAAAACTAAAGATTTTTCGCAAAAATACTGAATTTTATCTTCATGGTAAAAGAATTTGTATATAATGCTCCCGTAAAATACCTTCGCAAATGCATTTTTAAAAGAAGAAAGGAAAGTATAGATAAAACTGTATTTAAATGTACTAAAAAGTGACAAAACAAAATAAAAAAGTTTGCCAATAATACTTTCTTTAAACATAATATCTCCTGTTAAATCTTTGCCTCAGAGTGACCGAAGCGTTTATTTAAAATTTATATCATAAACTCTTAAGTAAAGTTTTGCTTCCCCGGCAAGTAAAACAAAGGTATGTCCTACGTAATATTTTGATGCGCCTACTATCATACCATGGTCAAATTTAGTAGCATTGACTTCACTTGTTATTATCATTGATTTGCAATCAGGTTTAGAAGATTTAACCCATTTTCCTTCTGCGTCAGTTCCGTAAGATACTGCATCAGAAATTTCAACATTTGTAACAACGCCAAGACTTACATTTTTTGCTTCGTCCATAAGTTTGTCGCCTATATCCACTTTTTGTGAAACAAAATCAGATACTTCTTCAATATAATATTTAACTTCGCATACACCCTGAGCGTCCTGACCGCCTTGTGAAGGTGCTAAGAATTTAAATCCTAATATTCCGACAACTGCAATAATAACAACTATAATTGCAAGGTCAATAATGTTGATTTTTCCGAATAGTTTTCCTTTTTGGTCAATAATCATAATTAATTACCTCTCTTTAAAAATTTGGTTATTTCTTTGGTCTTTAAAACAATAAGCATAAGGGCATAAACGAGTACACCGCATACTCCCGATGCTCCAAGTTTTAAAATTAAATTTATTTTACCTTCCCCAAAACCGATATTTTTTATAAAATTAACTGCAAATGCCATAACAATACATGCTATAAGCGATTTTACAAGCGTAACAAATAAAGGTTTTATGAAAAGTTTTTTTGTTTTTGCTTTAAAAAGTATTAAAATGTTTATACCACCGATTATCGATGCTAAAGAGTACGCAGTTGCAATACCTGAAAGCCCCATATATTTTACTAAAATTATACTAAGTAAAATATTTGAAACCATTATTACAACACCGTTATAAGCACTGGTTTTAGTGTTTTTTACCGCATAGAATGCACGGTCGGTAATTTCCTTAAATCCTATTCCTAAAAATGCGAAAGAGTACATTTTAAAAACGTCTGAGCCAAGAATTAAAAATTCTTCGGTAAATTTCCCGTATCCGTAAATTAAATCCATTATTTCATAAGAGAAAATATAAAAAGCAAAGGACAGGGGAACAAGAAGAAGAATCATACCATTTAATGTAGTGATAAGATTTTCGGAAAATGTTTTATTATCATCTCTTGCTGCATCTAAAGAAAGTTTAGGATAAACTACCGAAGCGATTGCAAGAACAATCGTCATAACAATCTGAATACCTAAATTCTGAGCATTATTAAGCACTATGTATCTGTCAGAGTCATAAGAAAATGCGATAGAGTTATTTGTAAGCATATTTACCTGATATGCACAAACTCCGACGATAACAGGTGCAACAACTTTGAAGATTTTTAGCATATCTTCATTCTTAAAGTCAAAACTTAGTTTGAATTTAAACCCTGTATTTTTAAGTGCAGGAATCAAAAAGGCTGCCTGCAGGAAAAAGCCTAAAAGCGTTGAAAAAGTAAGTCCGTATGCACCATATTTTTCGGATATTGTAGTAAGGTATAAAATGCTTACAATACTGCTTGGCAAACTGACTGCTGCTGCAAGATAGAATTTATCGTTTGCCTGAAGTAAACTGCTGAAAATATAATACATCGAAATAAATATAACCGATATAATTAAAATCCTTATCGCAAAAATACCAAAACTTACATCTCCGCTTTGTGATATTGTTAAAATGCGGGGTGCTAAAAGTTGCCCTGAAAATATCAGAAAAAGTGATATTACAGCAGTAAATGAAATGGTATTGTTTATAAAGTAGTTTGCCCGTTTTAACGTGTGATTTTCTCTTAAATCGGTATAAATAGGTATAACTGATGTGGTAAGGGTTGTACCTATAATAGTTGTTATTATATTACTTAAAGAAAGCGCATAAGAATAGGCACTGCTTAAATCGTTTACACCTATTTTTGAGGTTATAAGACTGTTGGCAATAAGAGCCAGACCTCTTGATAACACATTGATAATTAAAACAACGGTGGCTGTTTTAACAATTTTGTTTTCGTTCATAATAATTTCCTTTATTTAAAAAGTTTATATAATTATATTATATAATTATATTATATAATAATGCTTTTTTAGTCAAGTAAAAACTATATTAAAGAAGCAAACTCAAAATATACTTCTTCACCAACTATCGTGAATTTTGCATATTTTAACTTTTCTAAAGTTCCTTTAGGATCTTTGTAAGAAAACTCCGGAATATCCGAAACTGTTATATATCTTATTCCTTCGCTTACAGTATAGGTGTTATCGTCTGCGTAAGTTATAATAAATATGTTTTTATCTTTAAGATTTTTCTTTAAAATATCAGTTAAAATTTTAAGTTCTTCTTTGTCTTTATGTTTTGAAATATCAAGAGGCATATTTATAAACACATTCTTTTGGGTTACCCCTTTTTTAAATACATTTAAAAGCCAGTCCCATTGTTCGCCTTTTGTTGAAACGATACTGCCTTTAGAGTTGTCAAGTTTTAAAAACAAAGAATGTTCTGTATCTTCTCTTCCGTAATTTGAAACTCTTATAACAGGAGATGCAACGTCTTCGGGAATAACTTTAAATGCCGAAAAATCACATTCGTTTGCAATTATATTACGCTTGGTTGTTATATAATTTGAAAATAAAGTGTCGCCGTGATTATTTATACCAAAAACCGAGTAGTTAAAGCCGTCAGCATCGGTTGTTCTTTCAAATATATCTTTTTCTTCCTCTGCCGTCGGTTCTTTTCCGACAGGAATTGTAATTGAAAGGTCTTTATAGGTTGCCGTAATTTCGCCCTCGCTAAGTTTTGTTAAAATTAAAGAATCGTCTTTAAAATATCCTTTTGCACCTTCAAACGAAAATTTCATATCTTCACTTGAAAGGTAAGTTGAATATCCTTCACTGTCTGCAAGATAAAAGGAAACTTTTTGGGGCTTGTCAGTAATCTCAAATGAAGAAACCGAACATTTAATTTTTTGAGGCTCATTATATACAGTAATTGTTTTGCCTTTTTTTACGCCTTTATATGAAGCATACAAAGTAACTTCTCCCGATTCTTCAGGATAGAAAATGTTTTTATCAAATTTTCCCTTTTTATCAGAAGAAAATTTAACATTGTTAAAATCTACTGTATAGTGATTTCCATATTCATCGTATGCTTTGTCAATATAAATTTCAACAGGTTCGCCCTTAAATGCTTTGTCGGAGGATAAAGAAATTTCCATACCGTAAAAGTCACTCTTTTTACGTTCGGCAGTAATTCCTATTGCATTTATAACTTTTCTAAATGATGACTGAAGATTTATATTTTTAATTTCTTCCCCGTCCATTGAGGCAACCATTGTGGTTGAACCGCCTCCGTCAAAACTCATTGCGTTTTCACATCCTAAATCTTTTAAAAAGGATGCAATTTCAGAAAAAGTCATTCCGCGACTGTATGTCTGCCTTCCGTCAACAGTAAAAAGAATAAGTTTTTTGCCTGTTTTATCTGCTCCGATTGCAGTCATAGGCGCTAAAGAATCAGATAATGTAAAATCCGCAATTTCTCCGTCCTTTAAAAGAATAGTTCCTCCGCCTACAGCTTCTTTTATGTTTTCTATATCGGGAGAAACGCTAAAAGAAAGTTCTACTTCGTCGCCCACATTAAAGTTCTGGGATAAGAATAAAGAGTGCCTTAAAGAATTATGAAGAACATATCCGTTTTTTGGAATGGCAACCCCTTCTTTGTTGGAAAGCACTTCGGTAACAATACCGTCTTCTACTACAACCTCGTATCCGTCATTCATAGAGCCGGGAGTTTTTTCTCCGAATGAAGAATCATAGAGTTTTAAATACATTGGGTCTGCGTTTTTATTATAGAATAATATTTTGCTTGAATCGTTGGTTCTTTTTGAAGTCACCATTATATCAAACGTAAAATGAGAAAAGCCTGCAACAAAATCATTATCTAATGTAAAAGTTGCATACGATGGGTCGTTTGACGGAGTTGTAACAAGAACACCGTCTTTAATCATCATTCCCTCAGAAGATGCAGTAGATGTATAAGTTGTAAAAAAGTCTGCATTGATGGCGGCAACTACACCATCTTCGGCTTTTGCAAAATCCAGTACGGTAGATTTGATTTTAGGGTCGGTTTCAGATAATATTTTAAGACCCACACCTTCTTCGTTTAAGTCAACCGTTATATAATTAATGTTAAGCCAACCCGATGAAGTGAGTTTTTTAATATTCGTTCGTAAAATACCCTTTGATATATATGAACTTACTGTATCTTCATAAACTGTTTTTGAAAAGCCGCTTACTGAAAGGGCAAAATTTAAAATCAATGCTAAAATAAGTATTTTTGATGTCTTTTTCATATGCTGTCACCTTAACTTTTTTGTAAATTTTTTAAATATGAAAATATTATAACATAAAAATCAAGGTTTGTGAATACTACTTGAAAAATATTTAATATTTTGTTAAAATAAAAATATGGAAAACAAAAGAAAGGAAGAATAAAATGAAAGTTTTATATCTTATAAATCATGCAGGAAAAGCAGGAACTGAAAAATATGTGTATAATTTAGTTAAAGCATATAAGGATAAAAAGTGTGAATGTTTTTTTGCTTACAATGAAGAGGGGCTTTTGCTTTCACAAATGAAAGAGGAAAATGTGCCTTGTTTTCAGTTTGAAATGAAGCACCCTTTTGATATTAAAGCAGCAAAAAAACTTGCAAAGTATTTAAAGGAAAATGAGATCGACGTTGTCCATGCTCAGTATCCGAGAGAAAATTACATTGCTCTTTTATCAAAATTATTCTATAAAAAAACAAAGGTTGTTTTCACCTCACACTTAACTATAAAAACTAACTTTTTATGGAAAATAACAAATAAATTTATGACTCCTTTTAATCATAAAATAATTTCAGTATGTAATCATGGTAAAGAACTTCTTATAGGAAACGGAGTTAAGAAAGAAAAAATTGAAGTTATTTTTAATGCGATGACTATTGATAAGGAAGAAACTAATTCTACTATAAGAGAAGAACTTGGTCTTAAAGACGAGTTTTTAATAGTTACACTTGCAAGATATCATTTTGCAAAAGGACTTCCGTTTTTAGTTGATTCAATAAAAAAATTAAAAGAAATTGCAACAGTTCCCTTTAAAGTTTTAATTGTGGGCGACGGGGAACTGTGGGACGAAATAACTGAAAAAATTAAAAACGAGGGGCTTTCGGATACTATTTTACAGTTAGGATTCAGAAAAGATACCGATAATATCTTATCAGGTTGTGACCTTTTTGTTAACTCTGCAAGTTGCCTGGAGGCATTATCTTTTGCAATGCTTGAAGCGTTATCCAAAAAGTTGCCTCTTGTTGCAACAAATGTAGGAGGAAATTCAGATATAGTAAATCCTGATACCGACTGCGGAATAATTGTTGATTATCCTGACAATGAGCAAATGGCAAACGCTATAAATACTTTAATGAATGATAAAGATATGTATGAAAGAATGTCTGAGAATGCAATAAAAGCAATAGAGGGAAGATTTAATTACGACAAAATGCTTGATAAAACTTTTAATATGTATATTTAAAGGAAATAATAACTTGCAATGAATACATTTGTAGATTTTGTTAATGAATTAAAATGGACGCAAAAGGGACAGACCCTTTTGCGTCCATTTAAGTTTAAAACGAACAATCCTTTTAATTAAGTTCAGATCTTTCTTTTATGTAACTTTCTAAAAAGTCAATGGTTTTTTCAAGTCCGAGAATACTTGAATTGATAGAAATATGATAGTTTCTTGAATCTCCCCATTTACCTTTGCAGTGGTTGTTATGATAGGTTTTTCTTGCAAAGTCTTTTCTCTTTCTTAATGCTTCGGCTTCTTTTTCGTTCAAGTTATATATTTCCATAATTCTTTTGACTTTTTCTTCTTTATTTCCCAAAATGAAAATAGTTACCATGTTTTTATTATGCGAAAGATGATGTTCTGCGCATCTTCCTACTATAACAAAAGATTCTCCGTTATCTGCTTTTTTTTGCAAAAATTTAAATTGCATATTTACAAGGTGTTCCTGCATTGATGTTGAGTGGCCGTTAATTTTTCTTGTAAATAAAGAAAACTTTGGTCTTTCGTCAAACTTGTGAAATTCGTGTTCATCAATTCCGAATTCTTCTGCCATACTGTCAAGTAAGTTGTGGTCAAAAAGCGGAATATCAAATCTTTTAGAAAGTTCCTCCGCAATAGCGTGACCGGCGCTGCCAAATTCTCTGCCTATTGAAATAATAAGTTGTTTATCCATAAATTAAACTCCTTTATATATATCTTACACAAATAAATACTGTTGATATTAAAAGTACAATTACTGTGGCAGGTACTGAATATTTGCAGAATTTACCCCAACCTATAAAATGACCTTCCTGTGCCGCGGCAGAAATTCCGACAACGTTTGCAGATGCGCCGATTGGTGTTGCACATCCTCCGATATCCGTACCCATTGAAAGCGACCATGCAAGTGTATCAAGTGAAACTCCTGATGAAAGTGAAAGTGTACGTATAACAGGAATCATTGTTGCTGCAAATGGTATGTTATCTACAAATGCACTTGCAAGTCCTGAAAGCCATATAATAATTATAATAAGCAGGTATTTGCTGTTTCCGCTTAATATTTTAATATATTCTGCTATAAGTTCAAGAACATGAGTCTGCTCTAAACCACCTACAACTATAAATAATCCTATGAAGAAAAGCAAAGTTTTATAATCAACTTTTTTAAGAATAATCATTGTTTTCTTACCTGCAAAGATAAGGGTAGCGATTGTTACAAAAACTCCGATTGTTGAAACTGTAAGTCCTGTCATAGAGTGAGTTACAAGCATCACAACTGCTGTTAAGAAAATAATTACACTGATTATGAAATCTTTTTTGTTTTTTATTGCATCCTTTGCATTAAGACTTGCATTACTGCTGTCAGAAGATGATGTTTTCATATATTTTCTGAATATAAGGCAAAAGTACAAAATAATAAAAGGTACGCATATTAAAACTATAAGACCTGTGTTGGTTATAAAATCAAAGAAACTGTAACCCAAAGATGTTCCGATTATTATATTCGGAGGATCCCCGCACATTGTAGCGCTTCCTCCAAGATTTGCACAGAATATTTCTGCGATAATAAGAGGAGCAGGTTTAAATTTCAGTATCTTGGCAAGTTCTAAAGTAGCAGATGCTAAGAATAAAATAACTGTAATACTGTCAATAAACATTGCAAGTATGGTTGACATTACCATAAAGGTTATAAATAAAGGTAAAGTTTTGTATTTAACAATTTTGGCAAGACCTAAGCACAGCCAACGGAAAAATCCTGATTCGCCCATTCCTTCTACCATAACCATCATACCGGCAATAAATACAATTGTTTCCCAGTTAATCCCTGCTGATACTCCGGCACTTTCGCCGTTTGCATACCAGAAATGAGCAGTAAAGAAACTTTTTAAATTAAGAGTGTCCCATATTGCAGGAAAACTTTTCATACATATTCCAAAAACCAGAACAAGCATAAGTAAGCCGCATACAAGTGTAACAATATGCCTTTCAATCTTATCACTTACAATGGCAAGGAACATAACAATAAAAATTAATACTGCAATAATTTGTGCAATTTCCATTTTAAATCCCCCTTGGGCACTCGGGAGCCAAAACCCCTTATGCCTTAAACTTGTTAAATTTTAACCTTTTTAACTTGGCGCCCTCGTAAGGCGTTAGCCTGACATCGTCCTTCGCATTAAAAATCTTAGAAATTTCCCTGCGTTTAAGGTCGAAGAGTTTAAAATTGAGAAATTTTGTTTAAGTCAAAGAAATTTCAAGGATAATACTTACGTATATTCGCAGGAATTTCTACAGGATTAAGCGAAATTTATAATTTTAAACCATAAGGTGTTCGACTCCCGAGCGCCCATTGCTCAGTTTATTATATCACTTTGTAAATGTAAAGTCAATTTTCAAATCAGAGAAAAATGTTATATTTTTACACATTTTGTTGTGAAAATTGTAAGAAATTATTGTAAGAATAGAAAAAATGATTTATAATAAAGGATAAATAAAATATAAAGGAGTTTTTCTAATGCTTGATTTTACAAAAACGGCAGACGATATAGTAAATGAATCTTCCGACCTTGCCATTTTGCCTATAGGCTCAACGGAACAGCACGGACCTCATCTGCCTATGTGCACAGACTATACTGTTGCAACTGAAATATCAAAACTTATTGCAAAAAAAACAGGAGCATACCTTCTTCCGACTTTGCCGATAAGCACCTGCTATGAGCATAAAGGTAAAAAAGGCAGTGTGTGGATGAAACCCGATACTTTTTATAAAGTTATTCAGGATATAGTTCTCTGTTTAAAAGATCAGGGATTTACAAAAGTTGCAGTTGTACTCGGTCATGGAGGAATATTTGTTGCAACGCCTGCTATCAGGGAACTTAACGCTATGTATGACGGGCTTAAGGTTGCAAAAATAGATTTTCTTCAGTTTTTCGGAACAAAAGAAATGCTTGAAGTTTTAGAGTGTTCCGACAACCTCCATGCATGTGAATATGAAACATCTCTTATGCTTTATTTAAAGGAAGATAGTGTTAAAAAAGACAAAATCAAAGAAGCGGATTTTATTCCGCCTTATCCGAGAGATTTTTTAAATTATGTATCGCTTGTTAAATTAAGTGATACGGGAGTATGGGGCAAACCATCACTTGGCAGTAAAGAAAAAGGCGAAAGAATTACAAAAATACTTGTTGAAAAAAGTATCGAATATATGGATAAAGTATTTAACACTATGGACGATAAAGCATGGTAATCTATTTACTTTATTCCATATAAATTGTATTTTGAATAATGTATTTGACATTTTTGGTATATTGTGATATATTAAAAGTAGAAATTATTAAAAGTGGCTGAAATTTTACAAAAAATTATAAAAAAAATCTACAAACTTAAAAAAATCCACAACTCCAAAAAAACCATAAGCAAAGGGGTTTAGGACGGTTATTTTATAAAATGAAGATTTTTTTTGATGGCTGTGAAAATATTTTGTTTACAAGTGGAATGTTTTCAACTATAATGATAACATCAAATATGACGATTTTTCAGTCGACTAAAATAAGGGGGACAAAAAAATGGTAAAAACTTCTACAACAGTTGTCATGAATAAGAAATCTTTTGCTAGAAGAGTTCTTGATGACTGGCAGCTTATACTGTTGGCACTTCCCGGTTTAATTTTTTACATCATATTCAGATACGGACCGATGTACGGGGTGACAATTGCTTTTAAAGACTATGGTATATTTTTAGGTATCTTCGGAAGCCCATGGGAAGATCCATGGTACTATAACTTCCAGATGTTCTTCACTTCAGGGGACTTCTGGCCGCTTCTTAGAAATACATTTACGCTCGGTTCATATATACTTTTATTCTCATTCCCTGTACCGATTATATTTGCTCTTTTCTTAAATGAAGTAAAGAATATTAAATTTAAGAAACTGACACAGACTATTACATATCTGCCTTCGCTTTTATCAATGGTTGTTGTTTGTTCGATGGCAATTGATATGTTATCTCCAAGTTCAGGTATTATAAACAAACTTATCGTTGCCTTAGGCGGAGAAGCGGTTTACTTTATGATTAAACCTGAATGGTTCAGAACTGTATATATTCTTATACATATATGGCATGGTTTCGGTAGTGGTGCAGTTATTTATATTGCTGCTCTTGGCGGTGTTGACCCATCACTTTATGAAGCTGCCAGAATTGATGGTTGCTCAAGATTAAAACAAATCTGGCACGTTTCAATACCTGCTATTTTACCAACAGTTGTTCTTATGTTCATTATGAGTTCAGGTAACATTATAAGAGTAGGTTATGAACAGGTATTGTTACTGTACAATGCTGCTACCTACGAAGTTGCCGATATCTTTGGAACATTCGTTTACAGAAAAGGTATTTTGGAAACTAACTACAGTTACTCTACTGCAGTAAGTTTATTTGAATCAATAGTTGCGTTATTCTTCGTTATTTGTTCTAATACACTTAGTAAGAAGATTAATGAAACAAGTTTATGGTAATAGGAGGTAGAAACAGTGAGCTTATTTACTAAAAAGAATGCAGAAGAAAAAGAATTCCATAACAAAAAGAACAGACTTGACAGATGGACTCTTTTTGATTATTTAAATGCATTTATAATGCTTGTTCTTATATTTATAACACTTTATCCTGTTTGGTATGTACTTTGTGTTTCACTAAGTTCTACCGCAGCAATCAACCAGGGCGCAGTTACATTCTGGCCTGTTGGATTTAACTTTGATGCATACTTTGAAATTCTTGATACACCAAAAATTCCAAGAGCATATCTTAACACACTTATTTATACAGGTGTTGGTACATTCTGCAGTGTTGTTATGACGGTTATTTTTGCTTATCCTTTATCAAGAAGAAACTTTGTATTCAGAAAACCTCTTATGATTATGGTAACAATTACAATGTTCTTCTCAGGTGGTATGATTCCTTCGTTCTTGCTTGTTAAAGAACTTGGACTTTTAGACTCAATGTGGTCACTTGTTCTTCCTTCTTTAATAGCAACTTATGACCTTATCGTTATGAGAAGTTTCTTTGAAACAATACCAAATGAAGTATATGAAGCAGCGGTTGTTGACGGTGCAAGTGAATTTAAGATTTTAACATCAATCTTTGTTCCTCTTGCAAAACCTGCTATCGCATCTATTTCACTATTTTACATAAGAGGTCAGTGGAACAGTTTCTTACTACCATCAATTTACTTAACAACTGCTGAAAAATATCCTCTACAGGTTATTTTAAGAGATATGTTAATTAATATGACAGGTCAGAACGCAAACGACCTTGAAGAAAGCAGATTTACACCTGAAGCACTTAAGAATGCGACAATTTTCGTATCAGTATTACCATTCTTACTAATTTATCCTTTCATACAAAAATACTTTGTAAAAGGTTTAACATTAGGTGCAGTAAAAGGGTAAAACAAAGTTTTTAAAGACCCGGCATTAGCCGGGTCTTTTTTTTTGTGGATTGAGGCAAAAAAAGTCTATGAAACTCTTACTGTATTAAGAGTAATTAATAATGATAAATTTTTAGATTTTGATTTTATTTTTAACTGTTTTACTTGAAAATTAAAGATATTTAAAGTATAATATTCTAAGATAACATAATACTAAAAAAGAGAGAGGATTATTTTATGCAGAATAAAGAATTTAAACCTTATATTCCTGCTGACAGAGTAACGCCTGAAATTACGGTTACTTCTATCATAATGGGAATTTTACTGGCAGTTGTTTTTGGTGCTGCAAATGCTTATCTTGGACTAAGAGTTGGGATGACAGTTTCAGCTTCAATTCCTGCTGCCGTAATTGCTATGGGAGTTATACGCGTTATAATGCGTAAGAATTCCATATTGGAAAGCAATGTTGTTCAGACTATAGGTTCTGCCGGCGAATCAGTTGCCGCAGGTGCTATATTTACTTTGCCTGCTTTATTTTTATGGGCAGCAGAAGGTGTTATGGATAAGCCCGGTATTGTAGAAATAACTCTTATTGCCCTGATTGGCGGTCTTTTAGGGGTATTTTTCATGGTGCCATTAAGAAATGCGCTTATAGTTAAAGAACACAATATTCTTCCTTATCCTGAAGGTACAGCCTGTGCAGAAGTTTTACTTGCAGGTGAAGAAGGCGGTGCAAATGCTACAACAGTTTTTGCAGGTATGGGATTTGCTGCAATATTTAAGTTTATAATTGACGGACTTAAAGCAGTTCCGGGAGAAATATCGCTAAGAGTAAAAGGATTTGCAGGAGAAATAGGAACTCAAGTTTACCCTGCTGTTATGAGTGTAGGTTATATTTGCGGACCTCGTATTTCTTCTTATATGTTCTCGGGCGGTGTATTAAGCTGGCTTGTTATTATTCCGTTAATCGTATTGTTTGGTGAAAATATAGTTTTATATCCTGGCACGGTATCAATCGGAGAAATGTTTGCAGATGGCGGAGCGAGTGCTATATGGTCTTCATATATCCGTTATATCGGCGCAGGAGCGCTTGCATGCGGAGGTATTATAAGTTTAATTAAATCTTTACCTCTTATTATTTCTACTTTTAAAGGCGCTATGAAAGGTATGGCACAGGGAAGCAGCGCCGGAACATTAAGAACTGAACAGGATTTAAGCATGAAAATTGTTATAACTGTTATTGTTCTGTTAACTCTTCTTGTATGGCTTGTTCCTGCAATCCCTGTATCAATTGTAGGTGCGATAATTGTTGTCGTGTTCGGATTTTTCTTTGCAACAGTTTCTTCAAGAATGGTTGGGCTTGTCGGAAGCAGTAACAACCCTGTTTCAGGAATGGCAATTGCCACACTTTTAATATCAACACTTATTTTAAAAGTTACAGGCGATGTTGGTGCGCATGGTATGCAGGCTGCAATTGCTATTGGCTCAATTATCTGTATTGTTGCCGCAATTTCAGGGGATACATCTCAGGATTTAAAAACAGGTTTCTTACTTGGTGCAACACCTAAGAAACAGCAAATAGGTGAAATAATCGGTGTTGTTGCTTCGGCTCTTGCAATAGGCGGAACATTATATCTTCTTGATGCTGCATGGGGATTTGGCTCAGAAGAACTTGCCGCACCTCAGGCTACTTTAATGAAAATGATTATCGAAGGTGTTATGAATGCAGACCTTCCATGGACACTGGTATTTATAGGAGTATTTATCTCAATAGTTATAGAAATGCTTGGCATTCCTGTTCTTCCTTTTGCTATTGGTATTTACCTTCCTGTTCAGCTTAATGCTTGTATTATGGTTGGTGGCCTTGTAAGATTATTCTTTGATAAGATGAAAAAAGAAGAAAAGGTTAAAAAAGAAATTGTAAACGATGGTATCCTGTTCTGTTCGGGTATGATAGCAGGGGAAGGTATTGTCGGAATTATACTTGCACTTTTAGCAGTGGCAGGAATTGACGGACTTATAAATATTTCAGGACTTCTTTCGTTGCCTTCATGGGCATCAACCGTATTAAGTCTTGTTGTTTTCGGACTCATTATTTTAAGTCTGCTTAAATTCTCACTCTTTAAGAAAAGAAAATAAGAAATATGAAAAAAGAAAATTATCTTGATAAAAAGCCGATGTTAAATTCACACATCGGCTTTACAATAAAAGACGATATAGTTACTTTGGAAATAGAAAATAAAGGATTTGTTAATAAGATTTTCCAAAAACTGTTTAACAAACCAAAAAAAAGTTATATTCATCTTGATGAACTTGGGAGTTTTGCAATTTTATGTTCAGATGGTATAAGGGATATAGGGGAAATTGGTAAATTAGTCGAAGAAAAGTTTGGCGATAAGGCACAACCGGTTTATGAACGCCTTGCTAAATTTTTTCAGATTATGGACAGTTATTCTTTTATTGAATGGATGTGAAAATGTGAAAACAAATTGGAGAAAGAGAATAGGAATTATTGTTTATTTAATTCTATTGTTGTCAATCATATATTCAGTTTATAAGATTGTTACAACATCTTCTCAAACTACGAGTGAAGGTGTACATATAAGAAGTGATTACATACTGATGCTTATTCAGTGCTGTTTGGGAACAGTCGTTATAGGACTTCCGAGCGTACTTGAGAAGAGATTTTCGTTTGAACTTCCAAACTCTATGTCAATTGCATATTTTGTGTTTTTATACTGTGCGATATATTTAGGCGAAGTGCGTCAGTTTTATTATCTCATTCCTCATTGGGATGATATTCTTCATTGTTTCAGCGGTGCGATGCTTGGAGCATTTGGTTTTACTTTGGTTGCAATACTTAACGATTCAGAACGGGTAAGAGTGGAACTTAATCCTTATTTTATCTGTCTTTTTGCCTTTTGCTTTGCAATGGCAGTAGGAGCAATCTGGGAAATATATGAATTTATGGGGGACAGTTTATTTGGACTTAATATGCAGAAATTCAGACTGGAAGACGGAACTCTTTTAATTGGAAACAATGCCCTTAAAGATACAATGCACGATATTATAATTGATGCAATAGGCGCACTTTCAGTATCAGTTTTGGGGCTTTTGAATATGAAGATAAAAGAAAAATCAAAAAATAAAACTGCCTGCAATGACAATATAACTGCGTAGCAATAAAATTGCCCGATGTCTTTTTTGACATCGGGCAATATTTATATTATCTTTGAACTCTTCCTGAACCGTCGCCACCCATTAAAGATGTAACTTCGGAAACTGATACTCTGTTGTAGTCACCTAAAATTGAGTGTTTTAAGCAACTTGCAGCAACTGCAAATTCTAAAGCATCTGAATCTTTTTCGTAGTTATTTAAACCATAGATAAGACCAGCTGCAAAACTGTCACCGCCGCCTACACGGTCAATAATATTCTTAATTTCATATTTTTTAGAAACATAGAATTCTTTTCCGTTGTAGATACATGCTGACCAGTCGTTATGTGTAGCAGATTTTGATTCTCTTAAAGTAATAGCAATTTTCTTTGTATCAGGGAACTGTCTTAAAACTTCTTTTGCTAATTCTTCATATTTTTTAGTATCTAAAACGCCGCCTTCAACATGAGAATTGTTTTCAATTCCAAGTGATTTCTGGCAGTCTTCTTCGTTGGCAATAATAACATCAACATATTTTGTAAGTTCTCTCATAACTTCTTTTGCTTCTTTTCCGTATTTCCATAAGTTTTTACGGTAGTTTAAGTCACAAGAAACTGTGATGCCAAGTTCTTTAGCGGTTTTAACTGATTTAAGTGCAAGAACCGATGCTGATTCTGAAATAGCAGGTGTAATACCTGTAATGTGGAACCATGTAGCACCCTGGAATGCTTTAACAAAGTCAATTTCATCTTCTTTTGCGATAGCGATTGAAGAATTTGCTCTGTCGTAGATAACTTTTGAAGGTCTTTGGTTAGCGCCTGATTCTAAGAAATAAATACCAACTCTTCCGTCATTGAATACGATAGAAGATGTATCAACGCCAAAACCTCTTAATTCTCTTATACATGCATTTGCAATATCATTTTTAGGTAAAGCAGTAATAAATCCTGTTTCCATACCGTAGTTAGCCAAAGATACGCAAACGTTTGCTTCTCCCCCTCCGAAAGTCGCTTCTAAACTTGGAGACTGGAAAAATCTTTCCATACCCGGACTTTTAAGTCTTAACATGATTTCGCCAAAAGTAACAACTTTTTTCATTTTAAATCACCTTTTCTTTATAATTCGTTTTTATTTTGATGGTCTGAGTTTTTTTACATCTCATCCTTTGACATAATTATACAATATTATTTACGCAAAGTCTTGCTATTTTTATACAAAAATATTGCATATTTTGATTATGAAAATTGCATTATTGAAATTTTAAAGACCCTGTGATAAAATGAATGTAAAAAAAGCGAAAGGAGACAGCAGTATGCCTAAATATTTTGATAAACTTATGCAGGACGGAACGGATGAATGTGTCAATTCCAAAACTTTTGCTGTCTTTTATTCGAATAAGGAAGAGCAAGTTAAAAATATGCATATTCACGATTGTTGCGAGGTTTTTTTGTGTCTTAGCAACTCTCAGGAATTTCTTATCGGAGATTCCATGTTTTCTGCTAACAGAAATGATATGCTTGTTGTTAACCAGTTTGAAATTCATAAACTTTTGGAAAAACAGGGTGCTTTTTGTGAAAGATATGTTTTCAAACTGCATCCGAGATTTCTTCTGTTAAATTCCACATCTTCGACTGATCTTTCTGCGTGTTTTTATGACCGTATTAATTTTAAAAGGCAGGTTTCTCTTACCAATGAGCAGGCGATGGAACTTATTGATATATTTAATTCCTTTAAAAAGAGTGATGAACTTGGTGACGATATAATATCAAACCTAAATGCTATAAAAGCAGTTGTTCTTATAAACAGGTATTTATTAAGTTCAAAAGGAGGAGATACTGAGTCTTCTTATACAAGCAACGCAGTTGTTGAATCAGTTGTTTCTTATATAAATGACAATTTATTTTCCAATATAAATCTTGACGAACTTTCAAAGAAGCATTTTATATCAAAAAACCACCTTTGCAGAATTTTTAAAAAGCATACAGGCACAACTGTTGTAAACTACATAACTTTAAGAAGAATTGCAGAGGCAAAAAAGTTTTTAAATGATGGGTTTGACGTTAAAGATACCTGTGAAAAATGCGGTTTTAACGATTACTCACATTTTATAAGAACATTTAAAAATATTGTAGGCGTTCCGCCTAAACAATATATAAAAAGAAAAGAATAAAAGGAGTAAAAACCATGAAAATGTCATTTCGCTGGTATGGCTATGATGACCCTGTTAAAATAGAGTACATCAGGCAGATACCTAATATGGAATCTATCGTAACTGCAGTTTACGATGTGCCGGTTGGGGAAGTATGGCCGGAAGAAAGAATTTTGGAACTTAAGAAAACTGTTGAAGATGCAGGTCTTAAATTTGATGTAATCGAAAGTGTTCCCGTACATGAAGATGTTAAACTTGGCAAACCTACAAGAGACAGGTACATTGAAAATTACAAAGAAAATATAAGAAGGCTTGGAAAAGCAGGGATAAAATGTATCTGCTATAATTTTATGCCTGTTTTTGACTGGACAAGAACGCAACTTGATAAAGAGTTGTTTGACGGTTCAAATGCACTTGTTTATTATAAAGACCAGTTAGAAAAAATGGATCCGCTAACAGGGGAATTAGCATTGCCGGGCTGGGATTCAAGTTATAAAAAAGAAGACCTTAAAAATCTTTTTGATGAATATAAAAATGTTACCGAAGAGGATATGTTTGATAATTTAAAATATTTCCTTGATGCGATTATGCCTGTTGCAATAGAATCAGATGTAAAAATGGCAATCCATCCTGATGATCCTCCGTATCCTATTTTCGGACTTCCTCGTATTATTACATGCGAAAAGAATTTAGACCGTTTCTTAAAATTATATGACCATGAATATAATGGTCTAACATTCTGCACAGGTTCTTTGGGATGCTGTAACTTTAACGATATCCCTCATCTTGTTGATAAGTATTCCAAACAGGGAAGAATTCACTTTATGCACATAAGAAACGTTAAGAACTATGAGGACGGAAGTTTCGAAGAAACTGCACATTTTGGTGCTTACGGTTCCTTAGATATCAAAAAAATAGTTAAAATTCTAAAAACAAACGGTTTTGACGGTTTTATCCGTCCTGACCATGGCAGAATGATTTGGGGAGAAACAGGAAGACCGGGTTACGGACTTTATGACAGAGCATTAGGAGCGACATATATAAATGGTCTTTGGGAAGCAACCGAACTCTAAAAAGCCTGAAATTTTGACAGAACGAAAAAGCAAGGGAAGCCTTGCTTTTTCTTTTTCCTAAAACAAATCCGGCATATAAAAAGATATAGCCGTGATTTGTTTTAGAAAAATCTGCCTAAAATTTCAGGCTTTTTAGAGTTCGGTTGTTTACAACTACGGATAATTTTTCCTGGTTTGACATTTGGTCAAACAGTGATATGTTCCCTTGCGGGAACGTGATATATTTACTTCGTAAATGTGATATGTGCTTACGCACGTGATATGTTTGCCTTAAAAGGCAAACGTTAAGGACGCAAAACATACCATACGGTGTTTTGCGTTTTTTAATTTCATAAATTCCGCAAGGAATTTATACCACAATTATTCATCATTCATTATTCATTATTCATTAAAACTTGCTTTCGTTCAATCTGAACAATTTTCCTGTCCTCTTTTAAAAGCCGATATTTATTCAGGGAGTTTTATATAAATTTATTGATATTTTAATTTATATGTGGTACTATAAAATTAGCAAAATATAGTGTTTGCGTAAGAGGGTGAAATAAAATGAAAATATATACAATTATTGCCGGCGTAAATGGAGTGGGCAAGAGCAGTTTCACAGGAGTAAAGAAAGAAAGTATTGACTTAGGTGTTATTATCGATGTTGATAAAATAACCTACGATAACAAAAAAGGAAAAATAGAGGGAGCAAAAACAGCACTCGGTATGATAGATGATTGCCTTGAAAAAGGAATATCTTTTACTCAGGAAAGTACATTGTCGGGATATGGAGTTGAAGCAAGAATTAAGCGTGCCAAAGAACTTGGATTTTATATCCGAATGTTTTATGTAGGTTTAAATACTGCAGAAGAAAGCATTGTAAGAATTCAAAATCGTGTTATGAAAGGAAGGCACGGTATTCCTTTAGAGGATGTTGTACGCAGATTTGAAAAGCGTTTTGAAGCACTTATGAAAGTATTACCATACTGTGATGAAGCTGAGTTTTATGATAATGACAACGGATTTATGAAAGTTGCATCGTTTAGCGGTAACGTTTTTAAGATAGATTGCGATGTTATGCCTAAATGGCTTTCAGAACTTACAGGCTATATAAACGAAACTGATATTATATTTAAGAGTTAATAAAGAGAATTATTATGGAAAGAATAGAAAGTGTAAATAATAAAATAATAAAATTTACAAATTCTCTTAAAATAAAGAAATTTCGTAAACAGGAAGGGCTTTTTATCTGCGAGGGAGAAAGGCTTGTTTTCGATGCGATAAAATTCAGAGAACCTTCATACATAATAGTATCCGAAAGTTTTTATAAAAAAGATTTTCCATATAAAACTTATGAGGTTACCGAAACCATTTTTAAAAAACTTTCCGAAACAGTTTCTCCGCAAGGAATTATGGCGATTTTTAAAACTGATATAAAAAATATAGAGGAGATAACACCTTGTAATACAGTTATACTAAACAGGCTTCAGGATCCGGGCAATTTAGGCGCAATTTTAAGGACCGCGAAAGCAACAGGGTTTAACAATGTAATTTTAGACTCTGAATGTGTAGATCTTTATAATTCAAAAACTGTAAGAAGTTCTATGAGTTCGCTTTTTAATCTTAATATTTATTTATCTTCCTCTTTAAAAGAAGATATTGCATTTTTAAAAAGTAAAGGTTTCTCAGTTTGCGCAACATTGCTTGACAGCGATTCAGTAAATTTATATAAAGAAAATTTTGAGGGAAATGTTGCTTTTATAATAGGAAACGAGGCTTCGGGAATGGATAGGGATTTAATAGAATGTTGCGATAAAAAGATTATAATTCCTATGGAAGACGGCATAGAATCTTTAAATGCATCGGTGGCAGGCTCGGTAGTAATGTACGAAATATTAAGGAGGCAAAAATATGAAAACGGATAACATCAAAAAACCAATAATTATTGTATCCTACGCTATAGTTTTGTATTTTATAGTAAATAATCTGACGACTTTTTCAGGGTATGTTTCTTCTTTCTTTAAAGTCATAGCGCCTCTTATTATAGGTGGAATTTTAGCATTTATCATAAATCTGTTTTTAAGATTTTACGAAAAGAAAGTATTTGTAAATATAAAGGAAAAATGGAAAAAACTAAGAAGACCTGTATGCGTTATACTTTCTTACCTTACTTTTTTTCTGATACTGTTTATAATCGTAAAATTCATATCACCAAGACTTGAAGAAAGTATTAAAACTCTTACAAGCAGTATTCCTGCTTATGTAAATTCTGTGAGTGAGTTCTTTTACGGTCTTACTTTGGAACATAAAATAACAGAGGAGTTATGGAATAAGGTAATTGAAAATTTTGATCTTATTATAACAAATACGACTCAGTTTTTAAATACTGCACTTCCTAAAATATTCAGTGTCACAAAAACTGTAACATCAAGTGTATTTGATGTGTTTATCGGTTTTGTATTTTCCGTGTATATGCTTTTATCTAAGGAAAAACTTGTAAGAATCTTAAAAAAGATTCTTCGTGCTCATACAAAAGAGAATTTTTCAACAGGTGTTATTGATGTTTTCAGAAGAGCAAACAAAATATTCCGTTCATTTGTAGGAGGGCAACTTAGCGAAGCGGTTATTCTTGGTATATTGTGCTATATAGGAATGAGTATATTTAAAATGCCTTATGCTCCTCTTATCAGTGTTATTATAGGTATATCAAGCATTGTTCCTGTTATTGGAGCAATAGTCGGAACAATTCCCTGTGCTCTTTTAATTCTTCTTGAAAATCCTATGATGGCAATATGGTTTGTTGTATTTATAGTTGTTCTTCAGCAATTTGAAGGAAATATTATCTATCCGAGAGTGGTCGGAAGTGCTATCGGAATAAGCGGATTCTGGGTGCTTTTGGCAGTAACTTTAGGAGGCGGACTGTTCGGTATTTTTGGAATACTTTTAGGAGTACCTTTAATGGCAGTAATTTATACTGTTTACGGGGAATATGTTAATAAGAAGGTTGATGAGAAAAGTAATTGATGAAATTATATCATTGGTTACAACGAAATACAATTATTAATTATTCATTAAAAAATCCTGTCAGAAAAATGAATAATGAAGAATACAAAACAAAAAAATCCCATCTTACGACAGGATTTTTTTGTTTTGGTGCCGGTGGCCGGACTCGAACCGGCACGGTGTCGCCACCGGTGGATTTTGAGTCCACTACGTCTGCCAATTCCATCACACCGGCACAATATAGAGTTATTATATCAAAGTTTTTTTCTTAAGTCAAGAAAAACAATGTAAAAATTAGAAATTTATAGAATTTATAATTATGCAAAAAATGTCGAAAATATTCATTATTTGCTAATATTACTATTGACAAAATGCTTATTTTTATGTATTATATAATTTAGTGTGACAAGAAGGCGGTGTTATTTTTGAGTGTTAAATTAGCAAAGACGGCTGGGTTCTGTTTCGGCGTAAAAAGAGCGGTAGAAAAAACTTATGAATTAGCACAAAAAAATAATAAAAAAATTGTGACTTACGGGCCTATTATTCATAATGAACAAGTTGTAGAAGACTTAAAAAAGAATGGTGTCAATGTCGCAGAAAGTCTTGACGAGATTGAAAAAGGAAGTCTTGTTATTATCCGTGCACATGGTGTATCAAAAAAAGTTTATGATTATTTTGATAAAAATAATATTGAATATGTAGATTTAACCTGTCCCTTTGTTAAGAAAATTCATAATATAGTTAAAGAAAATTTCGAAAAAGGGAAAACTATTGTGTTAGTCGGCAAAAAAAATCATCCTGAAGTCATTGGGATTAACGGTTGGTGCGATGAAAAAGCAATAGTTATTTATGAGGAAAATTACGAAGAATTAGAAAATATTTTTAAAGATAAAGATAATTTATGTGTAGTTGCACAAACTACAATTAATAAACAGAAATTTTACAATTATGTTAAATTTTTAAAAAACACTTGTAAAACTATAGAGGTTTTTGATACAATATGTAATGCGACATACGAAAGGCAGTCAGAAGCAGTTCTTCTTGCAAAAGAAGCAGATGTTATGATTGTTGTCGGCGGTAAGAACAGTTCCAATTCTAATGAACTTTATCTTAAGTGCAAAGAAGTGCTTGATGATACGTATATGATTGAAACTAAGGAACAGCTTGACGTAAGCCTTTTTAAAAATAAAAAAATTGCAATTACTGCAGGTGCTTCAACGCCTGCGTATATTATAAAGGAGGTTCTGAATATTATGTCAGAAGAAAAAATAATGCCAATGGGCGAAGAAAATTTTGCCGATATGTTGGAAAACTATTTAAATTCATCACTACATAGTGGTCAAATTATTAAAGGAACTGTTGACAGAGTGTCTTCAAATGAAGTTAATATCAACATTCCCGGATATAAAGGAGTAGGGGTTATTTCACTTGATAATTTATCAGATGATTCGCAATTTAAGCCTGAAGAACATTTTAAAGTGGGCGATGAAATAGAAGCAATGGTTATTAAAAAGAATGATGTGGAAGGAACAGTTTTACTTTCTAAAAAGAAAGTTGACTCTCACAAAAATTCTGAAATTTTAAGAGCTGCATTTGAATCTAAAGAAATCCTTACAGGTAAGGTTATTGATGTTAATAAAGGCGGTGTTACCGTCAGCGTTAACTCTTGTAAAATTTTTGTTCCTAATTCTCTTGCAACTGAAAGAATGAGCGATGACAAGAATTTACTTCTTAATACTGAAGTATCTTTAAAAATCATTGAATTTGATGAAAGAAAAAGAAGAGCAATCGGCTCTATCAAAGCTGTTCTTGACGAAGAAAGAAAGAAAGTACAGGAAGCATTCTGGGCTGAAGTTTCTGAAGGCAAAGTATATGAAGGTATAGTTAAATCTCTTACTAACTTCGGCGCATTCGTTGATTTAGGCGGAGTTGACGGTTTAGTTCATATTTCCGAATTGTCATGGGGAAGAATTAAACACCCATCAGAAGTTGTAGCATTAGGCGATAAGATTACAGTTTTTGTTAAAGAAATAGATAATGAAAAGAAAAAGATTTCTTTAGGCTTTAAAAAAGCAGAAGACAATCCATGGGTTAAAATCGAAAAAGATTTCAAGGTTGACGATGTTATAAAATGTAAAATCGTAAGACTTGTTCCATTTGGTGCTTTTGCTGAAATCATTCCTTTTGTTGACGGACTTATTCACATTTCTCAGATTTCCAATAAGAGAATTGAAAAGGTTGCAGACGTTCTTAATGTCGGAGACGAAGTTGAAGCAAAAATTATTGAAATCGATATGGAAGCTAAAAAGATTTCTCTTAGCATAAGAGCACTTCTTAAAGAAGAACCTGCAGAAACAGTTGAAGAAGCAACTGAAGAAGCAGTTGAAGAAACAGTTGAAGAAACAACTGAAGAATAATTAAAAACGATTTTAAAGTTATCCTGTGTTATATGACACAGGATAATTTTGAGAGTGAGGATTTTAAATGAGTGATTTAAAATTAAGAAATATTGCCATAATTGCGCATGTTGACCATGGTAAAACTACTTTGGTTGACGAAATGTTAAAGCAAAGCGGAACATTCAGAGTAAACGAACAGGTGGAAGACAGGGTAATGGATTCTAATGACTTAGAAAGAGAAAGAGGGATTACCATTCTTTCTAAAAATACATCTGTTGTTTATAAAGATTATAAAATTAATATAGTTGACACTCCGGGCCATGCCGATTTCGGAGGCGAAGTTGAACGTGTTTTGGGTATGGTTGAGGGTGTAGTTCTTTTAGTTGATGCTTTTGAAGGTGCAATGCCTCAGACACGTTTTGTGTTAAAAAAAGCACTCGAACTTGATTTGAAACCCATTGTTGTTGTTAATAAAATTGATAAAAAAGATGCAAGACCTAACGAGGTTATAGATGAGATAATTGATTTATTCATTGACCTTGACGCAACTGATGAACAGCTTGAATTCCCTGTTATCTATGCGTCTTCGAGAGAGGGCTTTGCTACCTTTGATTATGAAAAAGAAAATGACAATTTAAAACCTCTTTTTGATACTATAATTGATTATGTTCCGGCACCTTCAGGAAAGAGTGACGAAGATTTTCAGATGCTTGTATCAAATATCGACTATGATGAATATGTGGGTAAAATCGCAGTAGGTAAAATCAAACGAGGTAAAATTAAAGTAAACGAGCAAATAGCCATAGTAAAAAAAGATGGTACGGTTAAAAACGCAAAGGCAGGAAGAATATACACTTATTCAGGTCTTAAAAAGACTGAAACTGAATCTGCATCAGCAGGCGAAATTGTTTGTATTGCAGGGCTTGGAGATTTTAATATAGGAGAAACTTTATGCTCTTTAAATAATATTGATCCACTTCCTGTAATAGAGGTTGATGAGCCTACTATTTCTATGAACTTTATTGTTAATAACAGTCCTTTTGCTGGAAGAGAGGGGACTTATGTCACCTCCCGTCATTTAAGAGACAGATTATTTAAAGAAACCGAAACAAATGTTAGTTTAAGAGTAGAGGAAACTGACAGTGCTGATTCTTTCAAAGTTTCAGGTAGAGGGGAACTTCATCTTTCTATTTTAATTGAAACAATGAGAAGAGAAGGCTTTGAGTTTCAGGTTTCAAAACCTGTTATTATTATGAAAGAGAAAAAAGGCGTTTTGTGTGAACCTGTTGAGCATCTTATTGTTGATGTGCCGGAAGAATTTGTCGGAAGTGTTATTGAAAAATTAGGCTCCCGAAAAGGCGAAATGATAAATATGCACGCTAATGCAAGTGGTTATACAAGAATAGAATTTAAAATCCCGTCACGAGGCCTTATAGGCTATCGTAATGAGTTTTTAACCGATACTAAGGGTAATGGAGTTATGAACTCAATTTTAATAGGATATGAGGAACATAAAGGCGAAATACAGGGCAGACAAAGAGGTTCTATTATTGCTTGGGAAGATGGGGAAAGTATTACCTATGGTCTTTATAATGCACAAGGTCGAGGAAGGCTCTTTATCGGTCCCGGTGTCAAAGTATATGAAGGTATGGTTGTAGGGGAAAATGCGAAAAGCGAAGATATAGTCTTAAATGTATGCAAGAAAAAGCAACTTACAAATACCCGTGCATCAGGCTCCGATGACGCTTTAAGACTGACTCCTCACGATGTTTTAAGTTTAGAGCAATGCTTAGAGTTTATTGCAGATGACGAACTTGTTGAAATTACCCCTGAATCTATAAGACTCAGAAAGAAAATATTAAATAGTGATTTGAGGGCAAAGGCAAGAAATCGATTAAATAAAGAGAATTAGTAAACTTAAAATGCGAAGCTTCTTTCAAATGCGAAGTTCGAAATGCGAAGTTAGGAATGAAGGAAATGCAATTATGCCATACGGCAATTGCATCTCTATATTCGCAACAATTAAAATAATTCCAATAGATTTAATGTTAAATGAAACAAGCAACCGCAAAAGGCTGTATAGCATCTTTTGCGTACCATCATTTCGCATTTCGAACTTCGCATTTGAAACTAATTCCTAACTAATTTTAACCTGAATAATATATAAAAAATCGGTTAATAATAGTTAAGTAAAAATTTTTTTAAAAATTTCAAAAAAACTCTTGACAAAATAGGGAAATGTTGTTATTATAATATAGTCGATTTTATTGAGCGCCTCATAAGCGGGTGTAGTTCAATGGTAGAATCTCAGCCTTCCAAGCTGATTGCGTGGGTTCGATTCCCATCACCCGCTCCACATTGTGCGCCTGTAGCTCAGTTGGATAGAGCAACTGCCTTCTAAGCAGTAGGCCAGGAGTTCGAATCTCTTCAGGCGCGCCACTTTATATGGTGGGTATAGCTCAGTTGGTTAGAGCACCAGATTGTGGTCCTGGGGGTCGTCGGTTCGAAGCCGACTATCCACCCCATTTTTAAAAACAAATGATAAATTCGACCACGGAAAATAACTGAAGATGTTGGGATGTAGCCAAGTGGTAAGGCACAGGACTTTGACTCCTGCATTTCGCTGGTTCGAGCCCAGCCATCCCAGCCAATTTTCTAACAACTCAATATGGGCCATTAGCTCAGTCGGTAGAGCACTTGACTTTTAATCAAGTTGTCCGGCGTTCGAATCGCCGATGGCTCACCAAAGAAAGCAAATCCGAACTTTTTCCTTATAGGAGAAACATTCGGATTTGTTTTTTCTTTATAAAAAGATTTAAGAGGTAGTCATCCGGCTACCTCTTTTTGCTTTGCTTCTTCCAACTCGTCTGATTCTTTCTGACCTTTCTCGGATTCATAGAACGCCAATATGTCAGGAAGAAAACAGCGAGCTAAAGCTTCAATTTCATATTGTGGTATTTTTATTTTCTTTTCTGCCATATCGGCGCTCCTTTCGCCGACTACAGATATCAGTTAGATTGTCGATTCATCATACATGTATCCTTGGAATACCTTTCCGTCATGAGTAATAAATCTGCCTTGTGTGTGCTTGGGAATTTCGTCTGCTGCTTTTGTGTTATCAAGTATAATTTGTGATAATACAGTGTCTGCTCTGCCACATACTCTGAAATCGATATTATTTCGAATTTGTCCTGGTAAAATATTTGCATCAGGCCTCTGTGTAGCAAGGATAAGATGTATTCCAAAGGCTCTGCCCTGTCTTGCAATAATGGCAAGCTTATTTTCAATTTGTGAAATAAACTCCTTATCTTCTTTAGATAGTCCTGTCTTATTCAAAAGTTCTGCTATCTCATCGCAAGCAAATATAATGCGTTTTAATTTATCAGAATCGTACTGCATTTTATTCAGTTCGCTGATATTTGAATACGAGGCGTCACTTAGTATTTTCTTTCTTTTTTCCAGTTCATATATCAAGCTATCCAAATCTTCTAAAAGCTTGTTCTTGTCCGTAATAAATATGCACTTTTCACGCCATATTTTGCAAAAGTCAACGCCACCTTTAAAGTCTGCAATATGAACCTCGGCACCCTTTTTAATACATTGTAAAAGCAAGTGTTTAAGCAGAAAACTTTTTCCTGATCCTGTGGATCCGCCTATTAAAATATGGGGGATTTTGTTAAGATCGACTTTTACATCTTCAAGCAAACTTTTCCCTAAAACTATTTCAAAATCTTTATGACTTAAAAATTCATCATTCCAATATACAGCCCATGGAATCTGAATATTGCCGGAAACAGTTTTTAATATAATCCTGTTTCTTTTCTTACCTTGCATAATTTCATCAATATATACATTTAAAATTGCCTCAATGCTTTCTTTATTGTTTTCCCAATCGCATAGAGGAATGCCATTGGATTCAAATTCCATCAACGTTTTACTTGCTGCCTTATCAAAACTTCTTCTGATTAGGAGAGGCGTTTCACCTGCGTGATTTATAAGGCCCGTTCTAAGTAATCCTTCATTTATTTCCTTTGCTCCAAATGGTGTGCCAAGGAAAACAATTAAGACTACAAATAGCCCTATAAATATAAACGGGAATACTAATTCAATTGTTATCTTATTGGCTGCACCAAATATATCTACATCATTTATGTATATGAATTTTTCTTTGAAATTCCAAAACAAAATAACGAGCAGTATATATAATCCTGCAACTGCAGCTTTAAGCCAATCGGTAAGTATGCCATATAATCCCGTTTTAAATCGTAACCACTGATATCTTAGTCTTGTTTTTCTTTGAATCAGGAATTTTTCGTTATTGTCCATAAGTCAGCACTCCCTTCAATAATCGTTCCGTCTTTTTTATATTCCAAAACTTTGTGTATTCTTCTTAAAAATGCATTCCAGGTTTCAGGTCTGTCTTTTTGTACATTCTTGTATTGCTCCCAAAGAGGAATATTTGATGTAATATACACTGTCTGATAACACGCAGTTCTGTCGTTATATCTTGCGGGCAGGTTAAGATGATAGATATCAAGGTAGTTCAGCATTTCTTCAATGGGAATCTGTGAATTAAATTCCTCAAACACCAAAACCTCCTGATTTGTATATCCATCAAAATTGATTCCTTTACCTGCTCGGTAATTTGTTATTCTGCAAATGTCTTTGGCATTGTGCCTTTGATATATACTTCTTGTTTTTCCTGTTCCGCTTGCACCAAAAATATATGTTACATATAAATCTCTGTTTTCGCATGAATACTTTTCCGAACTTAAAACCTGACGAAGTGCATCAATATCTCTTATTCTGAATGCAAATTCTGGTGCGTCATCTATAATCTCAGTTGTCTGCTTTCCATCTCGGATATTTTCAATGAGCTTACTCATTTTAGGATTGTTTTCATCCCGTTCTTTTGGCAAGGTTCCATATTCATAAAAACTACCTTCAACACTTGTTTCTGATTTTTCATCATTTTCCCATTTGCCTGATTTTAATATGTAATCTCTGTTATCCTTTGCACTTCCCATTGCTTTTTCAATATGCGCAATGGGAAAGCGATTTTTGATTGTATTAAATCTGATAGGAGAGTGGGAGTATATGAAAATATGTGTGTGAAAAGTTCCTGTTTTTGCAATCTCATCTGCCAAGCAGAAATAGTCAGGAAAAAACTTCATCAATATTTCGCATATCCGCTCGTGTGTAAACTCACACTCAAGCGGATTGTTTATTATCAAGGTCCATTTGCGTGATTGTGAATTTGACATATGTAGCCTCCTTTCTTGCTACATGCTACATCTAATCCATAAGGGTAATACTAACCCTTATGGATTAGGCGGCACGGCAAATCTTTTTTAAGAAAAATCTCCGCCGTGCCGCCTCCCATTAAGCCTTGTTATTAACCAATGATATACCGGTTGCAGTTGCTTTAACCTGAGGCTGATTGTTCATCATATACAGTGACAGCTCAAGTCCTGTAAATGTAACTTCCGCATAACCGTTTGGCTTTTCCACAAGCTGTCTGCCGTCAATCTTGATGTTGATTTTTTCAAGAGCTTTTTCAGGCATAGCAACTGTGTAGCGGTAACCGGTAATATTTTCTATACGTTTGTTATCTTTGTACTCATACACTGGTGCTACATCAACAAGCCACAACTTGCTTCCTAAACTTCTGGGATCGATAATCAAATCTTGAAGTTTCATAAGTATAATGTCCTCCTTTCATCAAAATTTAAGGTACCTTATGAGCACATTATACAAGCAAATTTATGACATTTCAAAGTTTGATAAAAGACACCAAAAACCCAGTGCTTTCAGGGGTTTTGAAGTTTGTTGTGTTCTAAAAATGGCTTAAATACGTTTTAAATGTCGTTTAGTAAACGACAAAAAATTTAAAAAATTTTTGCCGAGCATGAAAATCACGCTCGGCAACTGGTTTTATTCTCTTGATTTAACTCCTAAATAATGTTGTTTTTCTACTCCTATACTTTCCAAATATTCATTACCCTCTTCAATATCTCCGTTTTCATTATTCTGGATTAAATATAAATATGCTCTGTCAACTTCATAATTTTCAGATAGTTTATATCCTGCAAGTTCAAACAAATTTAAGGATTCAAGCACACCAAGTTTCAAAGAAACACAGAAGGTAGCAATTGTACATAGTTTAGGTCTGGATTTCCCTTTCTTTATTGAACTTAAAA
>SVKJ01000011.1 GCA_015068525.1 Oscillospiraceae bacterium
TTTTGCCCGTTTAGTTTTTTGTTGAATATATTTTTTTCATTAAGAAGTTCACTGTAGGTTATATCTACTTTTCTCAAAATTCCCGAAAGAGTTATAAATTCATTGTTTTTATTTATTATAAATATTTCGGTACCGGGATATTCTTTTACGGTTTTGATTTCTCTTGCAAATCTTGTGCGTGGAATAGTTAAAATCAGATTGTCCCATCCCATATCCTGAAATTTACTTTCAAGAGGAAGAATACACATAATGGAATTGTTGGAAATACCATCAACCGATACCTCTTTATAAGGCTTATATATTCTTTCAGACTTTTCAATCATTGATAAAAATTGAGGGTATTCTATATCAGTATTTGCAAAGTGGGTTTTATATAATCTTTCGGTTGTATACAAGCCGTTTGTACCCATCGCAAGATTGCAGTCGCTTCTTAAAAGGTATATATCCTCCAAAAAATCGCTGTCTGAAACTTTATAACTGTTCAGTTTGGATATAATTTTTAAAAGTTCCACACGTTCATAGGAATTTATATTTTCGGTTGTAAAATTTGTTTTTAAAAGGGTTTCATTTTCGTTTATAAGAGATTTGACATTTTCTACTCTTATAAGCATCTGCTCTGCAGAGGTTTTAAGTTGTTCTGAAATAATAAGATTTTTCTCAGCAGTTTCGCTTTTTACAACATTTATAACATTTATATATGTGGCAATATTTATCAAAAGTGGTACAAGAAACACAATAATGTAAGATATCAATAGATATTTAAATACATTACTCTTTCTTATAACCGTATTTTTATTAAACAAACTGCTGATATTCATATTTTTACACCGTAATTATTCTGAGAATAATTTGCTTATATCTGTATCGTGCGGGATAATGTAATCGGGATACTGTTTGACAAATCTGTCCTGAGCCTGCTGATACACTTTAAGAACTTCTTTTATTTCCATTTTTTCAAGTTGAGCTATATATTTGTCAAAATCGTCAAGAGGATAAGTTCCCATAACAAATTTAACAAAATGTTCGTCAACATAAGTTTTTATCGAATTAAGTTTGGAGGTTGTTGCCTTGATTTCTTCGGTGTTAAGAACTCCGACAAAGTTGTGGCGTGCTTCTTCTGCTTCTTTTGAGAATTTTCCCCAGATATCAACTGCTTCTTTTTGTACAGGCATAGAGAAGAACTGCTCTCCGTATCTTGTATCAAGAACAAACGGACCGCTTCCGAAACTTCTTGCATAAGTTCTTCCCATTGTTGAGAAAGGTTTACCCTCAGGGTTATTGGTTAGAAGTTCGGTAAATGTAGGCACTCCGTTTTTCATTTCGTAACTTTCGCCTTCAACACCGAAATTATATATAAAATGTCCTTCTTTGCCATAAGCATAATCCAGCCATGCAACTGCAAGTTCAGGATTTTTACAGTCTTTTGATATTGCACAGTTTTTACTTCCTACAACGCTTGAAAGTGTTTCGATAGTTTGTTTATCGCCTTTTTGTAAAACAGGGTAGGCAACAGGCTGAAGAGCGAAATTAGCATCTTTTGTAAGTGTCAGATATCTTTGAAGACCGTTTCCTAAAACACCGATATATGCTCCGCCTTCGTTGTTTAAAATAGAAGAATCAACTATTTTACTGCTTAGTGTACTGAATTCTTTATCTAAAAGTCCTTCATTATACCAACTGTTTAACAAAGTAAGATAATCTTTGTATCTTGGGTCAAATGGTCCGTATTTAACTTCCCCGTTATCAACAAAAAAGTCATATTTGATACCATATGCACCAATCATAACATCTTTCTTTAAATCAGAAGTTGTTAAAATAAGAGGTCTTTTTGCATTTTTCTTTGTTTTAAATGCTCTTAAAGTATTTGTCCAGTCGTCAATAGTTTCGGGTACGCTTAGGTTAAGTTCGCTAAGCCAGTCTTTACGGAAAATAGGACCGTTACCCTGACGAAGAACTGCACCACCTCTTAAAAGAGGAAATACAAGATGAGTTCCGTCTTCTTCAAGCACGTAAGGCAGTAAAAACGGATATTCTTCATATATTTTTGAAAGGTTCGGAGCGTGAGATTTTAATAAATCGTTTAATCTTATAACAACTCCATCGTCATATGCTTTTGTAAGTCCGCCGGGATAATAACTCATTCCATCTATTATATCAGGATACGAACCCGAAGCAATCATTATATTAAACTGTTCAGATACGTTACTCTGAACAGGATGTATAAATTCAATTTCTACATTTGTTCTTTTTTGAAGTTCTTTATACATTCCCATTTCATTAAAATTATCAACTACACCTACCGAGCCGGAAAGCGGAACCCAATAAGTAAGTTTTGCTGTTTTGGAAAGAGGGAATTTTATTTCGCCCTCAAAAGCAGAAGAACTTCCTTCATTTTTGCATCCTGAAAATCCGGCAATTACAAGCGCCGAAACAAGAAGTAATAATAAACTTTTTGTAAATACTTTTTTCATAGTAAAAATCCTTTCCTGATTTTGTTTTTATACAATCTTACATTATAATGCTACCACAACGAATTTCTTGTGTAAATCTTCATTTTTTAGACTGAATTATCAAAATTTAAACCTTTTTTTATGATGAATTTTATATCTTACTACATCATCGTTGTAATTCAAGGTTTTAAATATTAATTCTAAAAAATGAAGATTTACACGTTTTTTTCTTGTTGATATAATTAGTTTAAGCAGATGCGTTAATATCCGAACTCGCCAAAACCTTTAAAATCCGGCTTTTTTGTCGTTGTCGCTTCCGATATACCTCGTATTATCGAAATCTTCCGTCTAAAAAAATCTCGAATTTAAAAGGTTTATGGTTCCTTGAATTTATTGTCTGGATTTTTTCAGACAATGCAAGGCAAAAACACAGCGAATATTAACATATTTGCGAGTATTTTAACGATGCAGTGGCGAAAAAATCCGACAAGAAACGAGTTTGGATACTAACGCATCTGCTTAAGATAAAAATGAAAGGGAGGCGGATTCCGTAATATCGGAACTGAGTTATGACACTTGCAAAATCAGAAAAAAATATTAAACAGCAAACCTTGTGCCCACGAAGTGAAAGCACTTGGCAGAAAATAAAAAATGACTATCAGAAGAATTATATTGTAATATGGATGATGACGGTTGTTGTTGCCTACTATGTAATATTCCATTATGCACCAATGTATGGAATAATTATGGCATTTAAAGATTTCAGTGTTGCAAAGGGTATCAGCGGAAGCGACTGGGTAGGGCTTGAGCATTTTAAAAATTTCTTTAATGATATTTATGCATGGAGAATTATAAGAAACACTCTTCTTCTTAGTTTATATCATCTTGTTTTCGGTTTTCCTTTCCCAATTATCCTTGCACTTTTATTAAACGAAGTAAGAAGTAAGTTTTTTAAAAAGACAGTTCAGTCGATTACATATCTTCCGCATTTTATTTCAGTAGTTGTTATTTGCGGTATGGTTGTAGAATTTACATCACATTCCGGACTTATCAATGATATTATTGCAATGTTTGGCGGAGAAAGAACAAGTTTTTTACTTGATCAGAAATATTTCAGAACGATATATACTATTACAGGTATATGGCAGAATTTAGGTTGGGATTCAATTATATATCTTGCGGCACTAACGGCAGTCGATCCCGAACTTTACGAAGCGGCAAGTATTGACGGAGCAGGGAGATTTAAACAGTTTTTACATGTAACTCTTCCTTCAATTTTACCAACGATTATAGTTTTACTTATTCTTAATATGGGTAAGTTTATGTCCCAGGGTTCAGAAAAAGTAATTCTATTATATAATGAAAACACTTATGAAACAGCCGATGTTATATCCTCATTTGTTTACAGAAGAGGTCTTATAAATGCAGACTACAGTTTCAGTACGGCAGTTGGATTGTTTAACTCTCTTGTTAATCTTTTACTTGTGGTTTCAACAAATACATTAAGTAAAAAATTCAGTGAGTCAAGTTTGTGGTAATCAGGGGTTCGACTTCCGAGTGCCAACGCATCTGCTTAAAAGGAGGATAATGAAAATGACAATTAAAAGAGGAATAGGCTCTAAAATTTTTGATACGTTTAATGTGATTATACTTTCGGTACTATCACTTGTGGCTTTATATCCGTTTTTGTATGTTTTGTTTGTTTCTTTCAGTAATGCACAAGAACTTACTGCATATTCAGGAATTGTGTATAAACCGGTAGGGTTCTCTCTTGCCGCGTATAAAGCTGTTTTTGAAAACAGGGATATATATGTAGGATATATGAATACTTTGTTTTATGTCGGAGTGGGTACAATAGTAAATATTATTATGACATGTATTGCTGCTTACGGAATTTCAAGAAAGAATTTTTACTGGAAAAAGGCTCTTACAACGATGATTGTTATAACAATGTTTTTTGGAGGCGGTTTGATACCACATTTTCTTGTTATAAAAAATCTTGGACTTTTAAACAGCAGGTGGGTTCTTATTTTACCTACTGCCATAAGCACATACAATCTTATGATTTTAAAAACGACTTTTCAGAATATGCCCGACAGCATTGAAGAGGCGGCAAAGATAGACGGAGCAAATGATTTTGTTATATTGTTTAAAATTTTGTTCCCTCTTGCACTTCCTACAATTGCAGTTGTAACATTGTACTATGCAGTCGGACACTGGAACTCATGGTTTAATGCTATGATTTACATAACAGACAGGGATAAATTCCCTCTTCAGCTTTTCTTAAGAGAAATTCTTATATCTAATAATACCGACCAGATGATGCAGGATACAGTAACTGCTGATAAGGAGCAAATTTCTGAAACTATTCAGTATGCTACAATTATAGTTTCTACAATTCCGATTTTGTTCCTATATCCTTTCTTGCAAAAATACTTCGTAAAAGGTATAATGGTAGGTGCGGTAAAAGGTTAAAACAGGAGGTTAGTATGAATAAAAATATATTATGCATAGTTACTTCAATATTTATTTTAATACAAAGTTTTACTTTTGTCGATGCTTCGGCATATCAGAATATTGCTGCTCATGCAGAGTTAACTCCGCTTACACTGCGTTCATCAAATGACCATCTTCTCGTAAATGATGGGATTAAGTTTGTTTCAAAACATTCTGAGGCGTGGCAGATAAGAAAAAACACGTGGATGAAATTTGATTTTAAAGAAGCCGTTTCTTTTAATAAACTTGATGTTTATGAGGTCAATACGAGCAAAGTACAAAGATTAAAAGGCTATAAAATAGAAGCGTCAAAAAATGGGGTTGACTGGGAAACCCTTTCGTATAAGGACGATACAAACAATACCTGCCCTGAAATTATTGACGAAAAGCATTTTAAAGGCTCTTATGAATTTGAAAAAGTAACAGCACGATACTTAAGGTTTACTGTTATTGCTGCTGTTGACCCAAGCGGAAATGCAAATAAAAATATTGGATATGTAGAGGAAATAGAAGTTTTTGATACAATGCCCGATATAAAGGGAAGAGTCATTGAAGGGGAAGATATACCTGATGAGATAATAAATATTAAAAGCGAAATTAAATTTGTTGACTATTCAGAAATAATGGAAAATGAATCCAACTGGATAAAAGAGCAACAAATTATTTGCCCGGAAAGTCCGATTGACGGTGCAATAGTAAGAAATAAAAATCATCCTCAGAAGGATACAAAAACTGACAAAACATATTACACCATAGAACCGTATTTTACAACTCTTGGTTTAATAGGACTTTTAGATATACCATCAGAAGAAAATATAACAGTTGTAAAAAGATGGGTGGACTGGTATTTAAGACATATCAACAGAGAACCTGATAAATATGGTCTTACGGGAACAATTTACACAAGAAACGTAAATGCAAATGATTATACTGATTACTGGTCAACAGGTGATTACTCTGCATCTGATTCCAGAGGTACAACATTTATAATGCTTGTTAAAAAACTTTATGATGTTTCGGGTGATGCCAAGTTTATTATTGACAGAAAAGCTGATCTGGAACTTGCTTTTGATTCTGCCGCTGTTGCTACGATGAAAGAGGACGGACTGACTGAAGCCAAAAATCAGGATGGTCACAGAACAAAATACCTTCAGGATAATGTTCAGGTGCTTTCGGCGCTCAAAGATATGGTTTATCTTGAAGAAAATGTTTTTAAAGATAATTTGAAAACGGAATTTTACAAAGAATATCTTAATATGAGTCAGACAGGCTTAGAGAGTATGTATATGCCTGACAGTGAAGAATACATTTATTACATAACGCCAAACAAGGTAAGGCTTACGGAGTGGAACACATTTTACGGTGATGCAGTAAGTCAGGTATTTCCTATAATGTATGATATTATTGATTTTGATTCTCTCCGTGCAATTAAACTTTATAATAAGTTTAATGCAGAACAGCCTAACAGGGTTGCAAGAGTGAAAGAAACTGATTTTCCATGGATGGCAACGGGTATAATTTCTGCAAAAATGGGGGATAGATTAAGGGTTAATGAACAGTTGGCAACTATGGAAGATAAATATATGAATAACGGAAGATTGTGGACATGGTATATTTACGAATCGGGAAATACTATCCGTGCCGCGAAAGAAATGAGAGACAGACTTAATCTTGCACTTACAAAAAATGCATTTGCAGACGGGATTGAAAATAAAGCCCTGACGGATGGTGGAATTCATACTGTCACACAAGGAGTTTCTGAAATAGTTGTAGATTTAGGTAAACCTGTAAATGTAAACAGAGCAATTTTAAAATCAGACCAAACCTATAAAATTTCTTATTCAAATGATAATTTAAGTTATACTGACATAGTTTCATCTTCAGGCGATGTGGTTGATTTTGGCGCTGTAAAGGGCAGATATTTTAAATTTTCACTTTTCTCTCCATCTTCTGTCAAGGAGGCGGAATTATATTATGAACCTGTTAACATAAGTGACGGTAAGCAGGTTTATGCTTCCAGCGGGAATCCTTTCCTTGCAAATGATAATTCAACTGTTACAAAATGGATAAGCAGTATGGAAACTAATTCGTATTATAAAATAGATTTAGGTGACAGGCAGGAATTTGATACTGTTGAAATTTTATGGGATTATAATAATTGCGCGAAAAATTATGGAATTTACGTTTCTGATGACGATAAAACATATTTAAAAGTCGCATCTTCATCAACAATCGGCAGTAATACTGTAACGGAATTTATTCCTAAGAAAGCAAGATATATAAAAATTGTAAATGAAGATAATATAAGAGAATCAACAGGCATATTTGAAGTAAGAGTCTATAATAATGGTTCTTCGGAAGAATATAAGATATATGTAGACAATAGCAAACTTTCATTTGATGTCGCACCTGTTCTTGTAAACGATAGACTTTTAGTTCCTTTCAGAGTAATTTGCGAAGCACTCGGAATGCAGGTTGACTGGCAGGATGACACTCAGACTGTCACTGCATCAAAAGATGGCAAAAAGATTGTTATGGTAATTGGCAACAGTGACATAGAAGTCGATGGTAAAATTATAAAAAGCGATGCTGCTCCTATGCTTTATAATTCAAGAACACTGATACCTCTTAGATTTTTGGCAGAAAATATAGGCGCATCAGTTTACTGGGACGCAGATACAAACACGGTTAGTATTACAACCAGATAGGTAGTAAAAATGTTTAACAGTTATTTAAAACCCGGAAAGGGTGTACCAAAAAACGAAAAGCCACGAAATGCAAGGCAGCAATTTTTCTTTGTTGCAGGAACAAACTTAAAAAAGTTGTTTTTTATTAATATAATTAATCTTCTTGCTTTTGTACCTCTTGCCATATTTCTTTTGTGCATAAAAAATGAACTTAATATCAGTGAAGGATATGGATATATTTATGATATATTATCATTTATAATAATTGTTATTCTCGGAATTCCGCCTTTTTCTGTCGGGATAAATAATGTTATGTCATTATTTGCAAAGAATGAAGCGGTATTTACATCGGATATTTTTGATGCTATGAAGGATAATTTTAAACAGAGTATGATAATTTTTCTTGTAAACATTATTGTAGTCTATGTCTTCACAGTTAATTATAAATTTTATGTTGTGGTACAGGCAGGAAATACGGCTCTAAAAATATTATTGTATATAACGTTTTTCGTGTTTCTTATAATGAATATGTATGTATATCAGCTTATGCTTAACTATAAAATTTCAGTTTTTAAGATTTATGAAAAAGCACTTATGTTTACAATTATTTTATTACCGCAAAATATCCTTTTGATTATTCTGATTGCCTTATCAGGTGCTTTGATATTTTCTTTAAATACCATTTTGGGATATTTTCTGGCAGGTGTTGTGGCTTTTTCTTTTATATCGCTTTTACTAAATGTTTACGTTCACTATACGATAAAAAAATATTCGGTTTCATAAAAAAAGAAGGTGTTCAAATTTTGAACACCCTTTTTAGGAGATAGGAAAAATTCGTTCATATCAAAAAGTATAAATTCTAAAGATTTTTTTAAAAATCTTTACCTTCATTTTGCCTTTTGCATTTACGGGAGGGCACTTAAGGCCCTCCCCCTACAATCGGTCTGGAGTTTTTTAACATCTCCAAATTTAATCCTTAATAAATAAAAGTGCAACAAGTACAATCATAAGCATATTATCTTTGCAGTCTTCGAAATAAAGTATAAGTAGCAGTCCCAATATCAATATATCCTCGTTGTCAAGACTGCCGAAAAGACTGTTATTACTATTTTTTATTTCTTTATGTATCTCTTTTTTGTCACATCCTGAAACTTCTTTCGGAATTAGTTTTTCTTCTCTTTTAGGCTTTATTTCTTCACTTTTATATGTCTGATACATTTTTAACATCCTTTAAATTAAAATCTCTGGCTATATTCATTAATCTTATAATTCTTATTGCCATATCAACATTTCCCGCTCTTTTTTCTTTTAAATACGGTCTAATGGAATAAAGCAGGTCAATTCTGTTGTCGTGTCTGTTGAAACTTTGCATCATTTTACTCATATAAGAAAACATTTCTTCGGAGAAGTTATCTTCCTTTCTCTCTTTGTTGCTGTTGCCGGAAGAGAACATATTGGCAATTCCTTCTAATTTATTCTGTGCATCAGAACTACCCAGCAAACTGTTTAAAGAGGACATAATATCATTGCTATCCATTTTTTCACTCCCCTTTAAAATTCTTTATAAATGCTCTTAAATCAGGGTCTTCCACTTTATCGGGATTTATAGTGTTAAAAATACTTTTAATTGAATTTTTATCCATCTGTGATACTTTCTTTAAAAGTTCTTCCTTTTGCTTCTCAGAAAGCATTGAATTTATTTTCTCTTTTGCTTTCCTTACAATGTCATCATTTAAATTATTCATAAAAAGTCCCCCTTATTTTAGTACATAATATGATAGATTTTTATGTAAAATAACTATTTTTCAAAAAAAACAAAAAGATGTGTTGAAAGTTTAAATTAAAAATGGTATAATATAAAAAAATATGTTTTAAGAAGGGTGAATTTATATGGCATACGTAAATCTTGATGCTAAAATTGTAAGAAAATACTGCGAAGATATATTCGTTAAAAGAGGATTTAGCGAAAAAGAAAGTCAGGATATAGTTGACGTTCTTCTTACTGCTGACCTTTACGGAATAGAATCTCACGGTATTCAAAGACTTATCCGTTATCACAAAGCAATAGAAGAAGGTTCTATTGTTACCGACTGCAAACCTGAATTAATTCACGAAACTCCTATTTCTGCAGTTTTTGATGCACCTAAATCAATGGGTCAGGTTGTTGGTAAAATGGGAATGGAACTTGCTATTAAAAAAGCAAAGGAACACGGTATAGGCGCTGTTGTTGTAAGAGGTTCTAACCACTATGGAATAGCAGGGTATTATACAAAAATGGCTGCAGATAACGATTTACTTGGTATCTGTATGACAAATACTGAAGCGATTGCAATTCCTACTTATGGTAAAAAAGCAATGCTTGGAACAAGTCCGATTGCTGTTTGTATGCCTGCCGATCCTGTTAACTTCTGGTATGATGTTGCTACAACAGTTGTAACAAGAGGTAAACTTGAAGTTTACAATAAAAAAGAAGCACCTCTTCCTCAAGGATGGGCTGCTGACGAAAACGGAGCGGACTGTGACGAAGCATCAAGAGTTTTAAAGAATATAATCGGTAAACTTGGCGGAGGTATTTTCCCTCTTGGCGGATGTACTGAAGAAAGTGGTTCTCACAAAGGTTACGGTTTAGGTATTATTGTTGAAATGTTTACATCTATATTTGCAGGAGGTACAACATCTCCTCACGTTAAAAACAGCGGTAATGCTGATACATCATTCTGTTTCTGGGCAATTGATTACGGTATGTTCGGAGACAAGAAAGAAATTAAAGACCGTATGAGCCTTCTTTTAAAAGAATTAAGAGAAAGTCCAAAAGCAGACGGTCATGACAGAATTTATACTCACGGCGAAAAAGAAATTGAATCTATGCAGGAAAAATTAAAAACAGGTATTCCTGCAAATGAAAAGACTATAGCTGAATTAAAAGAAATAGGTAAAGTTGTAGGACTTAACTACGAAGATTATTTTAAAGCGTAAAATGAACATTTTATTTGATATTGGAAATACATATGTAAAAACAGGATACATAAAGGAAGATAAAATATTTTTTAAGTCTGTAAATAAAGGTAATGCCGTAAAAGAGGTTAAAACTTTTATTAAAAATATAAAGGAAGAAGACTTAAAAGCATATATTGTTTCTGTTAACGAGGATATGTTAAGGAAGATAAAGGAAGTTTTATCTTCCCTTGGCATTTCTTGTAAGGTGTTTTCAAAGAGCGATATAGACTTTGAAACAAGATACGAAGAAGATACTTTAGGGCATGACAGGATTGTTACCGATTACGGAGCATATAAACTGTACGGTGGTAAAATCATTGTTATAGATTTGGGGACTGCTGCCACCTTCGATTTGATTGACGAAAACGGAATTCATTTAGGAGGTGCGATTATGCCGGGTAAAGAAACGTATCAGTTTTCGCTTCTTAAAAAGGCAAAAATTCTTCCGAAATCCGAAATGGTAAAAGGGTTAAATCCTGTTGGTACCACCACTGTTAAAAATCTTAACGCAGGACTTTATTATGGGTTTATCGGTTCAGTAATTCATATGATAAAAACATATAAAACCATGGATAAATATAAAGACTATAAGGTTATTTTAACGGGTGGAGATACTGAACTGTTTACAGGTTATGATTGTATTGACATATTTGATAGGGAATTAACATTAAAGGCATTAAATATAATATACAGCACTTTGCGTGCATAAAAAGGAGTAAAGTAAAATGGATATCAAAGAAAAAGCATTAAAAGCCCACGAAGAATGGGGCGGAAAAATTGAAGTTATTTCAAGAGCAAAAGTAGAAAACAAGGATGATTTATCAATTGCGTACACACCTGGTGTTGCTGAACCTTGTCTTAAGATATCAGAAGATGTGTCTTTATCGTATAAATACACACGCCGTTCAAACATGGTAGCAGTTATCACAGACGGTACTGCGGTTTTAGGTCTTGGAGATATCGGTCCTGAAGCAGGTATGCCTGTTATGGAAGGAAAATGTGTACTTTTTAAAACATTTGCTGATGTTGACGCTTTTCCTCTTTGTGTAAGAACAAAAGATGTTGACGAAATCGTATTTATCGTAGAAAAATTAGCAGGTTCATTCGGTGGTGTTAACTTAGAAGATATTTCTGCACCTCGTTGTTTTGAAATCGAAAAGAAATTAAAGGAAAAATGCGATATTCCGATTTTCCATGATGACCAGCATGGTACAGCAGTTGTTACACTTGCTGCTATGATGAATGCACTTAAATATGTTAAAAAAGATATTTCTGAAATAGAAGTTGTTGTTAACGGATCAGGTGCTGCAGGTATCGCTATCACAAAACTTCTTATGAGCATGGGACTTAAAAAAGTTATCCTTTGTGATACAAAAGGTGCTATCTATAAAGGAAGAGATAATCTTAATCCTATTAAAGAAGAAATGGCAGAAATTTCTAACTTAGAACTTAAAAAAGGTTCACTTAAAGATGTTATTGTTGGCGCAGACGTGTTTATCGGGGTTTCTGCACCAGGTATCTTAACTGCTGATATGGTTAAATCAATGGCTAAAGATCCGATTGTATTTGCTATGGCAAATCCTACACCTGAAATTATGCCTGATATTGCAAAAGAAGCAGGAGTTAAAATTATGGGTACAGGAAGAAGTGACTTCCCTAACCAGATAAATAACGTTCTTGCATTTCCTGGCATATTCCGAGGTGCATTTGATGCGAAAGCAACAGATATTAATGACGAAATGAAAATTGCTGCTGCAAAAGCAATAGCAGGAATTATTAAAGATGAAGAAATCACACCTGAATATGTTATTCCTGCTGCGTTCGACGAAAGAGTTGCTCCTGCAGTTGCAAAAGCAGTTGCCGAAGCAGCAAAAAGAACAGGCGTTTGCAGAGATTAATAAATTCTCAAAATTAGGAGTGTTTATATGCAAAAAGTATTTGCTAACAGCGAAGTTCCAAAAGGTACTTATATTTGTTTGTGTTGTGGTTCGGAGCAGATTATTGAGGAAAAAGGGATTCTGCCTCCATGCCCTGAATGTGACTTTTTAGAATATAAGGCTACAATCATTATGGAACTTACACAGGAAGAATTAAAAAAGAAGTTTTATGAATGTATTAAACTTCTTGCAATAAGTTGCTATTTGTTTGAAAAAAAGAGAGTTAATGAGTTTTTAAATGTAATGGCAATAAATCTTCGTATGCTGTTATGTGACGGGGAAAATTCACTGCTTCCTAAAATAATTGAAAATCCGCTTTTCCATAAAGGCAGATTTTCCTATGAAGACAATGTGATTCATCCCGACTCGCTTTTCTCTTTAGAAGAAAAGATAAGTCTTAATGATTTTCTTTCACAGGTTGCAGTAAGAAGAGAGGGAAGCCGTCCTGTAACGATAAGTAAGATTATAAGAGCACAGGCGAATAAATGCGGAGGTGCTCATATTGATACGGAAATCGGCGAGGATTTTTTCCTTGCATCTTCAGTAAGCAAATACTACTTTATAGTTATAGCAAAGTATATAATAAAATTAGCAGG
Organism: Oscillospiraceae bacterium; assembly: GCA_015068525.1. Lineage (NCBI taxonomy): Bacteria > Bacillati > Bacillota > Clostridia > Eubacteriales > Oscillospiraceae > Oscillospiraceae bacterium. The sequence goes on from SVKJ01000011.1 coordinate 13,164, forward strand.
CTGTGACTATGACGCTATTATAAACGAATTTATAAATTTAATTAAATGATTAAAAGGGGCTATAGCAAAATGAATAAATAACGGTTCGTCGGGGACGCCGAACCCTACAATTGAGTAAACAATATATGTAGGGGGCTGGCTCCCGAACGTCCCGAAAAAATCATTTTGTTACAACCCTTTTTTCAGAGGAAGTATTAAAATGAAAGTAAGTATAGCCAAACCTTTATTTTTCGGAGATGAAACCGATTATATAAATGACGCATTTTTAAAAAATCAGATAGCCTGTAAGGGAGATAATATAGATTTGATGGCAAAGATGCTGTCAGATTATGTAGGAGTACCTTACTGCCTTTTAGTATCTAATGGTACAGCAGGGCTTCATCTTGCCCTAAAAGCACTTGATATAGGTGAGGGGGATATTGTTTTTTGCCCTACACTTACTTACTGTGGAACAATTTACCCTGTGATATATGAAAGGGCAGTTCCCGTTTTTATTGACTGTAAAGAAGACGGAACAATGGACGAAGAGTGCTTAGAGGACGCTTTTATAAAATATAAGGATAATCTTCCAAAATGCGTTATGGCAGTTGATACTTACGGTGCACCTTACGATTATGACAAGATTAGAAAAATAACTGATAAGTACAATGTTCCTTTAATATCCGATTCAGCAGAATCTTTAGGCGGAATGTACAAGGATAAAAAATGCGGATCTTACGGGGATATTGCAGTTATCTCTTTTAGTTATTCTAAAATTGTTACAACCTCTTTAGGCGGAGCAGTTTTAACTTCAAATAAAGAATATTTAGAAAAAATGGCATATCTTGCAAATCAGGCGAAAGCAAAATCTTCGGCATATATTCATAAAGAGGTAGGCTATAATTATCTTATGAGTAATGTAAATGCAGGGATTGGTGTTGCCCAATTAAAACATCTTGATGAACTTATAAAGATAAAAAGAGATATGTTTTTAAGATATAAAGACGGTTTTTCAAAAGTTGACGGCATTAAAGTTATAGGCGACAAAGTTGGTTCGTCTTACTGGCAAAACGGAATAGTTACAGATGGATTAGATGTGGAAAACCTTGTAAATAAACTTATTGATTCAGGGATTGAAGTAAGAAGAGGCTTTAACCCTATGCATACACAGGAAGCATTCAGTTCATTTTCATATATAACAAGAAATAATGTTTCCGAAGAACTTTTTTTAAAAACAATTCTTCTTCCATCAGGAAACGGAACTACAAACGAAGAAATTGATTATGTTATTGATACTGTTATAAAACTATTAAGGGAGGCAAATTAAATGGATACATCAGTTGATACAAGACGCGGTGTGATAGTTACCGCAATTAAAAACCATCTTTTAAGTGCAGTATTATGGTTTTTGCTTAACGGGCTTGTATTTGCCTGGCTTGTTACAGGATGGAAATACGGGTCAATCTTTTTAGGGCTTATCGCAGTTATATTTTATATGTCAGGCATTTATTCTTATGCTTATGAACAACCGAAACTCGATATGATTATTAAAAAAAGATACGATTATCTTATGCCGTTAAAAATTGGCGGAGCGTCAGGCCTTATAATATTTATTTTATCGGGTTCTCATTTTCTTCTTCGCTTAATAAATGAAGAAATATCAATGTATTACGGAATGTTTGTAAGATTTTTAAACTTTCCTTTTGTATATTTCTTTCACGGATATGACGGGCTTTCATATAATTTTGGGGCTGTTATAATAATGAGCCTTATTCCAATACTCGTGGCATACTTTGCATATTTTATGTCTTCTAAAGGGTATTCGCTCACTCAGGTGCATGACAGAATAGTTTATGAAAAAAAGGATAACAAATAATTATGAAAAAATGGTTGCTTGTTGCACTTAATGCCAAATATTCTCATACCTCATTATCGGTAAGGAGTATATGCTCTTATGTTTTAAAAAACGGGTATAACAATATATCCTTTTTTGAGGGTACAATAAATGACGAATATTTCTGCCTATTAAATTCTATATTAGAGAAAAACCCTGATGTAATAGGGTTTTCTTGTTATATATGGAATATAGAACTTGTTAAAAAACTTGTTTCGGATATCAAAGAGATTTCTCCTCATATTACCGTGTTCCTGGGAGGTCCTGAAGTTAGTTATAACAAATCGCTTTTTAAAGAAATTCCTCAGATTGATTTTGTTATAAGAGGGGAAGGGGAAATACCCATATTAAAACTTTTAAAAGGCGAAGACAATATCTTGGGTGTTTGTAAAAGTGACAATGAATATCATTTTGCCGAAATGGAAGATATGGATAATATACCTTTTTGTTATGAAGGGGAACTTGAAAATTTAACTAACAGGGCAGTATATTATGAAACCTCAAGAGGTTGTCCTTTTAAATGTGCATTTTGTATATCTTCTTTAACAAAAGGGGTAAGAACTCTGCCTCTTAAAAGAGTATTTTCTGAAATTGACTTATTTTCTAATTTGAAAATAAAAAGAGTAAAACTTGTTGACAGAACATTTAATTTTGATAAAAAAAGAGCAAAAGAAATTATAACATATATTCTTTCTAAAAAAAGAGAAACCTGCTTCCATTTTGAGATAGGTGCAGACTTACTCGATAAAGAATTAATGGATATAATAAACAAAGCAGATTATAATACCATTCAGTTTGAAGCGGGTATCCAGTCAACCAATTATGAAAGTTTGAAACTTTGCGACCGTACAACCGATATGGTAAAACTTAAAGATAATTTATTATATCTTAAAGACAGTAAAGTAAGAATTCACTTAGATTTAATTGCCGGGCTTCCGAAAGAAGATTTTGAAAGTTTCAAAAAAAGTTTTGATGAGGTATATTCTCTTTCTCCGAAAGTGTTGCAGGTTGGATTTTTAAAACTTCTTCACGGCTCAAAATTAAGAGAAGAAAAGGAAAAGTATAATTATAAATTTAAAAATACTGCACCTTATGAAATTTTATCAAATGATTTTATTTCCTTTTTTGAACTTATTAAAATAAAAAAAGTCGATAAATCGGTAGATGCCTATTTTAACAGTGGTATTTTTAAAAATTCCCTTGAATTTATTTTAAATAAAAATGATATTTCGCCATTTTTATTCTATTTAAAGTTAGGAGAAAAAATGGGAGATGGTAAACTTTCTTTAAAAGATAAATTTGAAATTTTAAAAATTCTTTATGACGAATTATTTGGTAAGAGCGAAGAGTTTTTAGAGTATTTAAAACTTGATTATGTTATAAAAGAAAGAGGCGCTTTGCCCTCATTTTTAAATAATTTTAAAACTAAAGAAAATATAACAAAAATAAACGAATTTTTAAAGGACGAAAATAATAATTTAAAAATCGGCCTGTCTGAAAGTGACAGATATAAAGATTTTATAAAATATATTGATTTTGAAATTTTTAATTTTGGAAACAAAAAGTCACTATATCTTTTTAACAGAAGAACTAATGATATAATTAAAATGGGGTGAGTAAAGTGGAGTATAAATTTGTAGATTGTATGTGTTCGTTTGGAAGAAAGCAGGTTCCTGTTGCAAAAATAGATTATTCAAAAGACGGCGTAAAAAAGATGCTTGAGAGCATTAATGTAAAAAAAGCATTTGTAAGTCACTACGGGGCACTTGCTTCGGGAGATTTTGCGTATAACAGAATCATAAAAGAAGAAATAGCGGATGATAATTTCTTTATTCCGTCATATACTTTTATGATAAATTATGCAGAGGAAAACCCTTGCGAAAAATTTGAAAAAATAATGATTGAAGATAATGTTAAAATGGTTAATATGAATCCGTCAGCGCACAAATTTTCTATGGATATATATTCCGTAAGTGACTATTTTGATGTTATGGATAAATTAAAAACGGTAATAACAATACCTAATACATCTGTTACAACAAATCAACTTTCAGAAATTCTTAAAGTGTATAAAAATATAAATATTATTATAACCAATCTTGGATTTTCTTTAAATGTTGACCATGATAAACTTATGAAAGATTATAAGAATATTGCTATTGATACAAGTTTTACTCCGATAGACGGTATTGAAACAGTTGTTAAAAAATTTGGTTCCGAAAGAATTGTATTCTCTTCGTATGCACCGGAAACTGCACCGGAAGGATATGCAGGAAGAATTATTCTTTCTTCATTAAATCGTTGCGATAAAGATAATATAGCATATAAAAATATTTTGGGAATGACAGGGGAGGAACTTATATGAATTTTAAGGAAATGATGTTAAACGGTCAACTTCCCGAAAATCTTAAAGTGATTGATGCTCACGGACATCTTGGGATTTTTCCAGGTACAGTAGGGGTTGATGGAGGATATAAAAAACTTATTGAAGTTATGGACAAAAGAGGTATTTTAAAAACTGCTGTTTCTTCAACCTATGCTATAACGGGTGATTATGTTTTAGGAAATAACGATATGTTAAAAGCAGTAAGCGAATCGGAGGGCAGAATTTTAGGATATGTAACCATAAACCCAAATTATGATAAAGACACTGTTTCTGAAATTGAAAGATGTAAAAAGGATGGAGTAATAGGTATTAAAATTCATCCAGCACACGCAAAAGTGGGGATTAACGATGAACGCTTTAAACCCTGCCTTGAATATATGAACAAAAAAGGTTCGATAGTTCTTATTCATGCTTTTTCTTTAGGAGAAGTAATAGAAATTGAAAAAACTATTATAAATTATCCAAATGCCAAAATCATCATTGCTCATTCAGGTACTCAAAGTGGATATGAATTAACTGCCGAACTTATAAAAAATCACAAAAATGCATATTGTGATATTTGTATGTCATCTCCAAGAACAAATCTTTTAGAACATCTTGTAAAATACGGAGATGATAATAAAATTCTTTTCGGCTCGGATACACCGCTTACCGATCCTGCAGTTTCTTTGGGAAGAATTATGCTTTCGGATATTCCCGATTCATCAAAAGAAAAAATCTTAGGGCTTAATTTTATAAACCTTATAGAAAAGTATAGTTTGTAAAAATTTTATACTTGCGTTTTTAAAAAACCGATGATACAATGAAAATGATTGATGTATGATTGATGTATGATTGATGCAAACGAAGTAAAGAGGGGATTTAATGACAAGTAAAAAACCACCATTTGATATAAATGAAAAAATAATGTCATTAGTTATAGAAATTGCAGAACTTACAGGAAGAATAGATGAAAAACATCAAATTTCAACAAATCCTAAACTAAGAAGAGAAAATAGAATAAAAACAATTTATTCATCTTTAAAGATAGAACAAAATACTCTTGACATTAAGCAGGTTACAGATGTTATTTGCGGGAAACGGGTTTTAGCTCCCCAAAAAGATATTTTAGAAGTAAGAAATGCGTATAAAGCGTACGAATGTATAGAGAGTTTAGATCCGTATTCAATAGATGATATCTTAAAAGTTCATAAAATTATGACCATAGGGCTTATTGACGATGCGGGAGAGTTTCGACAAAACCAGGTAGGTGTAGTGGACCAAAAAGGTAACATTCTGCATTTTGGTACATTGCCACGATATATTCCCAACCTTATGGAGGAACTTCTAAACTGGATAAAAACAAGCGATGTTCATATGCTTATAAAAAGTTGTGTTTTTCATTATGAGTTTGAACTTATACATCCTTTTTCGGATGGGAATGGCAGAATGGGAAGATTATGGCACACTTTACTGTTATCTCAATGGAATGAGGTGTTTGCATGGCTACCTGTAGAATCACTTATTCATGACAATCAGGAAGAGTATTATAATGTAATAAACAGGTCAAATGCAAATGGTAATTCTACAGTTTTTATTGAGTTTATGCTATCGGTTATAAAACAAGCATTATCAGAAGCAATAAGTGTCAGAACTTATGATATTCCAAAGAGCAGGATGGATTTAAGAACTGAAAAGATACTTAAATACCTTGATAAAAATGAGTATATTAAAAATAGCGATATTCAGAAACTTTTTAAAGTATCTTCGGCAACAGCTACAAGGATATTAACTAAGTTGTTTAATGACAGAGTACTGAAAAAAATCTTTATTGACGGACATTGGGGATATATTAAAAAATAAAAGAAATCTGTTGTCACAATATGAAAAGGGATGTTTTCTTTAACATCCCTTTTTGATATATTGTCCATATAATTTAATATTCTTTAACAACCACTACAGGTTTTATTAAATCCTTTGGCTTATCTTTCATTAAAAGAAGTGCCTCTTCTATTTTGTCAAATCCGTGGAAAACATGGGTAACAAGTTTTTTTGTATCAAGTTTACCGTTTGCAATAAGGCGTGCCATTTTTTCCATTTTCATTCTTCCTCCTGGTGTAAGACCGCCTGTTATTGTTTTATGGCCCATACCAACACCCCACTCAACACGAGGTATATTAACAGTTTCGCCTTCTCCCAAATAGTTAACATTTGAAACTATTCCGCCAGGCTTAACAACTGTTACTGCTTGTGCGAAAGTATCATTATCTCCTCCTGCTATGATAACTCTGTCAACACCTTCGTTGTTTGTAATTTTCATAACATTTTCAACTAAATCTCCGTCTTTGTAACTTAAAATATCGGTTGCGCCGTATTCTCTTGCAACTTTCTGGCAGATTTCTCTTGAGCCAACAGCAATTATTCTTCCTGCTCCACGCAAATTTGCACCTGCTACTGCCATAAGTCCTACAGGGCCTATACCGATAACTAAAACCGTATCTCCAAAATTTATTTTTGCAAGTTCGGCTCCGTGAAAACCTGTAACCACCATATCGGGTAGCATAACTGCACTTATAGGGTCAACATTATCCGGAAGATGGCAAAGGTTGGCATCTGCCTCGTTTACATTAAAATATTCTGCAAAAACTCCATCTTTATAATTTGAGAATTTCCAGCCTGACAGCATACCTTGTGAGTGCATAGGATATCCTTCCTGACTTGTTACTGTTCCCCAGTCAGGAGTAATTGCAGGAACTATTACTTTATCTCCCGCTTTAAAATCTTTGACAAGTTCGCCTACCTTATGAACTTCTCCCACACATTCGTGACCGAGCACCATATTATGTCTTTCGCCGATTGCACCTTTAAAAGCAGTGTGTATGTCCGAAGTACAAGGGGCAATACAAATAGGCTTTACAATAGCGTCTAAAGGGCCCATTTTTGGCTCTTCTTTTTCTATCCAGCCTATTTTTCCTATTTCTATCATTGCAAAAGCTTTCATAAAAACATCCTTTCATAATAATCTTAGTTTATTATGAAAGGATTAATAAAAAAATATACGTTAAAGAAATTTTAAATATACTGCACATAAAAATTCTTTGGGTGCGCAAATTCCTAAAAAAGTTAAAAGTTTTGGATTTTTTTCTAAAAGAAAATCAATATTTTCTGATAAGAATTTTATAAATTTTACTTTATCAAAACTGTCTGTTGCCTGTTTTAATTTTTTTAAAATATCCATTATATTTCCCGAAAGATTAAAGTTTACAAGAAGTTCTTTTAAACTTGAAAGATCGGAAATATCATATTCTTTTAATTCTTTATTTATAAGAAAATGTGCTTTTTTTAATTTGTAAGTTTGAAAGTACGGCAGTTTTAAACTTTCCATCAAACATTCTAAATTAAAAGTTGCCATATCCTTTGTGCAGGGCTTGCCTTCTCTTTTTGTTTCGGTATAGTAAAGAAGATTTATTCCTTTTATAAATACTTTTTTCAAGTGTTTGTTGTTTGCAAACATTTTTTTGGATAATTCTTCTATTTTCGGTGCAATTTTTTTTGAATGTTTTAAAATGTCGCCTTTTTCAAAAGTAAATTTAAATCCGTCAAGTTTACCAAAGGTTTTTAAGGTATCATTATATCCTAATTTCATATTTTTTTTAGCCTGATCTTTATTGAAATCAAGAATTTTTCCCAAATCGTAATAACTTGAAATTTTAGTTATTTTAACATCTTTTGCTTTAGGCTTTTTTATCATTCCTACTGCTTTTAAATCAATCGCAATAATTTTGTCTGCACCTTTTTCGATTGCCATATTTATAGGAAGATTATCAGAAAAGCCCCCGTCAATATACATATTTTCCCCGATTTTATGAGGCTTCATTGCAGGGAAAAAAGCAGAACTTCCGAGTATATAGTCAACAATTTTCCCAATTTCCATATCCTCTTTAAAAATATAAAGAGGCGTCATTTCAGGATATTTAACTGTAACCAAACCATAATCTACAGGCGATTTTCTTAATTTATCTTCATCAATATATTTTATAAGTAAATTTTTTAAGTTGGTATAGTCGTAACCGCTGTTTTCAAAAGCACCTTTTACATTTATACCTGTTTCATTTTCTTTTAAATCTAAAATTTTATCGGTGGATAAAGTTTTCCATAACTTCATAGCAAGGTCGAAATCGCCTTGCGCCACAATAGCACCATTGATGCTGCCAACTGAACAACCGGTTATAATATCATATTTTATTTTAAGTTTGTTAAGTGCTTTTACGGCACCTATCTGGTATGCCCCTTTTGCACCTCCGCCACCGAATACAAGGGCAGTTTTACTCATATATTCTTACCTCTAATTCTTTGCGCAAATTCTCTGTATAATGAATTTTAACCTTTTTTTCTTCGCCCTTTATTTTATAGGTAAGTACCATATAGTCTTTTGAGAAAGGACTCACTGTAAGATTTTTCGCTTTAATATTTTCCTTTTTTAAAGATATTATGTCTTTAAAGGGAATATTTAAAATTTCTGTTTTCTTATAGTCTTTGCCTTTTTCTATTTTAAAAGTTTCTTCGCCTAATATATATTTATATTCCGAAAGAGAGTATTTTATTAAATAAAAACAACAGAATATCGCATATATAAACGGAAGAATTGCAGGAATAATCGGCAGTTTAATATAAGGAGTTATAAAGCATATAACAAATAATAAAAACACCAGTATGAAAGTTGTTTTAAGCCTTTTTTCGACAGGCTCTTTAATCGTGATTTCCAAGTTGTAAACACATCCTAAAAAATATAGTAAGGAATAAGGAATAAAATTCCTATAACAATTCCCGAAATAATAACTAAAAAGTTTTTAAAATATTGTATATTAATAGTTCTTAAGTAAAGGCTTTTCATTCTTTTAGTGCCACTGTGTGCATTAAGAAGAATATCAAAAAAACTCATAAGAATAAGTATCAACTGCAAAAGTATAATATAAATATTTGAAAAAGAAAATCCAAAATTGCAAATATACTTTAAAAGTATTCCCAAAAAGAACACAAGAAATAATGAAGATACGAAATAGAGATATCTTAATTTTGAAAACTCATAATTTCGTATATTTTTGTACTTATACGGAATAATCGCTAACATAAGAAGCATAGTTACCCCTATAATCATATAAATGGTAAAAAGAACTTTGCTATAAAAAAGCGAATAGATAAGGGGGACTAAAACCAAAAAGATATTTAAAATGCCAAAATACGCGCCGGTAATTGCTGATTTGTAAAGACCTTTAGACTGCGAAGAAAAATTTCTCACATTTCCCGCCTCCGTTCATTAAATTATAATATACTGTAAACAATCGGTAAAGTAATTACCGAAAGAATACTTGAAATAAGAACATAATTTGCGCATTCTTCGGGGTATGAATTAAAGTTTTCCCCGAATATAACAAGATTTACTGCAATAGGGTTTGCAAGTATAATAGCAGGTACATATACCATATATCCCGAAAATCCCAATGCCCAAAGTACATATACTACACCAACAGGAATAATTAAAAGTCTGAAAAGACTTACTATATAAATTTTTATGTTTTTAATATCAATTTTCCCTGATTTAGCAATTACAAGGCCTGTAAGGAGTACACCCAAAGGTGTAGTCGTAGAACCAAGTTGTGTAACAGTTGTTTTAATAAAATAAGGAATTTCTATCGGTATAAAAAGCATTATAAATCCGATAATAAGCGCTAAAAAAGGAGTGCTTTTTAAATCCTTAAGTGTCAGAGAACATTCCATATCGTCCTCCGATGCGCTTTTCATAAGGATGGTGCCCACAATTAAAACTGAAGCAAACATGGTAAAGTTATATAAAGACGCATAGAAAACAGATTGTTTACCATAAAGCATCTCAAGTATCGGATAGGCAGTAAAAGTAAAGTTGGAAAATAAAAGCGAAAAAATAATAATATTTCTTTTTTTCTTCTTTTTTTCTATAACTTTCCCTAAAATCAGTGCCGTAAGAAAGCATATAACAAGTATAACGAGTGCCATTAAAGGAAGTTTTGCTGATTTTAAAAGTTCATTTAGACTTATTTTTTGCATCATTGAGTCCAAAATGGAGCAGGGAAGTGAAACATTGTAAAGGAGAACTGAAACCCCTTTTACGAATGATGCATCAACCATCTTTTTATAATATAAAAAATAACCTATTATCATAGGGATAAAAAGTCCCATCAAAAGTTGCAATGTGTCTAAAAAATTCAAAATTATTCATCCTTTTTATTGTAATTCTGAAATTATTATAACTCTTGTGACAAATTAAGTCAATATTGACTTGAAACTCAAACCTAAATAATGTATAATAAATAAAAGGGTGACGAAAAAATGAGAATGAGAAGAAAAAAACACAGGGAAGAAAGATTTGAAAACTGTTCTTTCCTTGCGATTGAAAATTTTGATAATATAAAAAACTTTAAAGATATATTTGGTAATGATAATCCTGTGCATTTAGAGATAGGATGCGGTAAGGGAAGATTTATTACCGGCTTATCAAAACTAAATCCTGAAGTAAACTATATTGCTATAGAAAAAAGTATGGACGTTATCATTATGGCAATGGAAAAGATAAAAAACGAGGGTATTGAAAATGTCCGTTTTTTTGCAGGCGATGTAGATGTTTTAAGAGATAAGGATTTTAAAGGTGAGGTTGAAAGAATATATATAAACTTCTGCGACCCCTGGAAAAAGAGTAATCAGGCAAAAAGAAGGCTCACTCATAAAAATTATCTTTCATTATATGAAAAACTTCTTAAAAAAGGCGGAGAGGTTTTCTTTAAAACCGATAACAGAAAACTGTTTGAATTTTCGCTAAACTCATTTGCTGATTATAATCTTAAAATGCGAAATATTACTCTTGATTTACATAATTCTTCTTATGAAGGAAACATAATGACCGAATATGAAGAAAATTTTTCTTCTAAAGGTTTTCCGATTTACAGATGCGAATTGATTTTTTAATCTTTCTATTGTATAATAATATAAAAGTATATTGAGGATGGGATAATATGCCTATTAAAATTCCGGACAATCTGCCGGCTAAAAAACAATTAGAGGCTGAAAATATATTTGTTATGACAAGCAAAAGAGCACTTAAGCAGGATATACGTCCTCTTAAGATTTTGCTTCTTAATCTTATGCCAACAAAAATTGTTACAGAAACTCAACTGTTAAGGCTTTTAGGGAATACGCCTTTGCAGGTTGAAGTATCTTTTATGACAACTAAATCTTATGAATCAAAAAATACTCCTCAGGAGCATCTTGTTAATTTTTACGGAACTTTTGATGATTTTAAAAATGAAAAGTTTGACGGAATGATTATAACAGGTGCACCTGTTGAACAAATGGATTTTTCCGAAGTTGATTATTGGGAAGAACTATGCGAAATAATGGAATGGAGTAAAACGAATGTACATTCCACTTTGCATATATGCTGGGGCGCTCAGGCAGGTCTTTTTTATCATTACGGAATAGATAAATATCCGCTTGACAGTAAGATGTTCGGAATATTTGAACATAAGATTTTAAGAAAATATAATAAACTTTTAAGAGGATTTGACGAACTGTTTTTAGCACCTCATTCAAGGCATACTTATGTGAAAAAAGAGGATATAAAAAAGGTTTTAGAACTTAAAATTTTAGCAGAATCAGACGAGGCAGGAGTTCTTCTTTGCTCAAATAAGGGCGGAAGACAGATATTTATAACAGGACATCTTGAATATGATTCTGATACTTTAAAAAAAGAGTATGACAGAGATGTGGAAAAGGGACTTGAAATTGCAATCCCCAAAAATTATTTTCCGAATGATGATGTTACCAAAAAACCAATTTTAAAATGGCGTTCAAATGCAAGTTTGTTTTTTTCTAACTGGCTTAACTACTATGTATACCAGACAACGCCTTATGATATAAATACACTTTAGGGGGATAAATAAATGGACGTAAATTTACTTAAGAAAACAGCAAATGAAGTGCGTAAGGGAATAATTGAATCTACCTTTAATGCAAAATGCGGGCATCCGGGCGGTTCTTTATCCTGTGCAGATATTATTACATATTTATATTTTGAGAAAATGAATATAAAAGCGAACGAACCTAAGTGGGAAGGCAGGGATCGTTTCGTTTTGTCAAAAGGCCACTGTGCACCGGCTCTTTATTCAGCTCTTGCACATAAAGGATTTTTTCCTGTATGCGACCTTAAAACTTTAAGAAAAACAGGTTCTTATCTTCAGGGGCACCCTGATATGAATAAGGTTCCGGGTGTAGATATGTCATCAGGTTCATTAGGGCAGGGTATATCTGCAGCAGCAGGTATGGCAATGAGCGCTAAAATGTCGAAAAAAGATTATAAAGTATATACACTTTTGGGTGACGGAGAAATTCACGAAGGTCAGGTCTGGGAAGCACTTTTATTTATTGCAGGGAAAAAACTTAATAATATCTGCGTAATAGTTGATAATAACGATTTGCAGATAGACGGAAGGCTTTCGGAGGTTAATTCTCCATATCCTTTAAAAGAAAAGTTTGAAGCATTCGGTTTTAATACTATAGAAATTGACGGTCATGATTTTTATGAGATTGAAAAAGCGTTTGACGTATTTACAAAAGAAAACGACAAACCAACAGCGATTATCGCTAAAACTTTAAAAGGAAAAGGTGTTTCCTTTATGGAAGACCAGTGTTCATGGCATGGTAAAGCACCTAACGAAGACGAATATAAAATTGCTATGGAAGAGCTTGGGAGGTTTGAAGGTTAATGAGTGACGTTAAAAAAATTGCCACAAGAGACAGTTACGGCGAAACTTTGAAAGAACTTGGCGCAAAGTATGATAATCTTGTTGTTATGGATGCCGATTTAGCAGAAGCAACAAAAACTATAAAATTTAAAAAGGAATTTCCTGAAAGATTTATTGACTGCGGTATTGCAGAAAGTAATATGATAGGTGTTGCAGCAGGTCTTGCTTCAACGGGTAAAGTAGTATTTGCATCAAGTTTTGCGATGTTTGCAGCAGGAAGAGCCTTTGAACAGATAAGAAACTCGGTAGGATATACCCGTCTTAATGTTAAAATTGCAGCAACTCACGGAGGAATTTCAGTAGGTGAAGATGGTGCGAGCCACCAATGTAATGAAGACTTTGCTTTGATGAGAAGTGTTCCAGGAATGGTTGTTATCTGTCCGTCTGATGATGTGGAAGCAAGAGAAGCGGTTAAAGCTGCATATCACTATGAAGGACCATGCTATTTGCGATTTGGAAGACTTGCAGTTCCTGTTATAAATGACAATGCAAATTACAAATTTGAAATAGGTAAAGGCGTTACCTTAAAAGAAGGTAATGATGTTGCGATTATTGCTACAGGACTTATGGTAGCAGAAGCGCTTGAGGCAGCGAAAGAACTTGAAAAAGAGGGAATTTCTGCAAGAGTTATAAATATTCACACTTTAAAACCGATAGACAAAGAATTGATAATAAAAGCAGCAAAAGAAACTAAATTTATTGTTACATGCGAAGAACACAGTATTATCGGAGGCCTTTCTGATGCAGTATCTTCGGTAGTATGCGAAGAATGTCCGACAAAAGTTTTAAGAGTAGGCGTTAATGATGTGTTCGGTCAGTCAGGTCCTGCTTTGGAAGTTTTAAAACTTTACGGACTTTCTAAAGAAAACATTGTTAAAGTAGTAAAAGAAGGCATGTAAAATGGCACTTGAAATCAAAAAAGCAGAAAACAGTACCGATTATGCCTTGATTGAAAAAATGGCGAAAACAATCTGGAATGAATATTACATAAGCATTTTATCAAAAGAGCAGATTGATTATATGACGGATAAATTCCAATCTGAAAGTGCAATATCAAATCAGGTATTAAACGAAGAATATGAGTATTATATTCTTACTGGTAACGGTCCGATAGGATATTTTGCCATAAAAAAAGAAGAACAGAGATTGTTCTTAAGTAAACTCTATATTTTAAAAGAAGAAAGAGGCAAGGGGTATTTTCACAAAGTGTTTGACTTTCTTTTGGAATACTCTTTTAAGAATAATTTAAAAAGTATATATCTTACTGTGAATAAAGAAAATAAATCTTCTATCGGTGTTTATAATCATTTTGGATTTAAAATTATAAGCAAACAGAAAGCCGATATCGGAAACGGTTTTTTTATGGATGATTATATTATGGAAAAAGAATTTAAATGAGGTAAGGCAATGTATAATGTAAAATCAAAAAAAGCAGAAGAATTTATTGACCATAAGGAAGTTTTGTCGACCTTAAAATATGCCGATGAAAACAAAGATAACTTAGAGTTAATAGAAGAAATATTAAAAAAAGCAGAGGAAAAAAAGGGGCTTTCTCATAAAGAAGCAAGTGTGCTTTTAGCATGTGAAATTGGTGAAGTTAACGAAAGAATAAATAAACTTGCAAATAAAATAAAAGAGGAAATATACGGAAACAGAATTGTTATGTTTGCTCCTCTGTACCTTTCAAATTATTGCGTTAACGGTTGTGTGTATTGTCCGTATCATCATGGCAACAGTTTGATTGCAAGAAGAAAACTGACACAGGCTGAAATTGAAAAAGAGGTTATTGCTCTTCAGGATATGGGGCATAAACGTCTTGCAATAGAGATGGGAGAGGACCCTGTCAATAATCCGATTGAATATATCTTAGAATCGATTGAAACGATATATAAAATCAAGCATAAAAACGGTGCAATAAGAAGAGTAAATGTTAACATTGCCGCAACAACCGTTGAAAATTATAAGAAACTTAAAGATGCGGGAATCGGAACATATATTCTGTTTCAGGAAACTTATCACAAAGAAAGTTATGAAAAACTTCATCCAACAGGTCCTAAACATAATTACGCATATCATACCGAAGCGATGGACAGAGCAATGGAGGGGGGAATTGATGACGTAGGGCTTGGAGTTCTTTTTGGTCTTGAATTATATCGTTATGAACTTGCAGCACTCCTTATGCACGCTGAACACCTTGAGGCAGTATTCGGAGTCGGCCCTCATACCATAAGCGTTCCAAGAATTAAAAAAGCAACAGGTGTAGATACCGACCAGTTTGATAATGGAATTTCAGACGAAACTTTTGCTAAAATATGTGCGATAATAAGACTTGCAGTTCCTTATACAGGAATGATTGTTTCCACAAGGGAAAGCAAAGCGGTAAGGGAAAAAGTATTAAAACTTGGTGTATCTCAACTTAGCGGTGCATCTAAAACAAGTGTCGGAGGCTACAGTGACGAAAACGTTCACGAAGACGAAGATTCTTCTCAGTTTGATATAAGCGATAACAGAACTTTAGACGAAGTTGTCAACTGGCTTATAAAGGCAGGATATATTCCGTCTTTCTGTACCGCTTGTTACAGAGAGGGAAGAACCGGCGACAGGTTTATGAGTCTTGCTAAAACAGGGCAGATTCAGAATTGTTGCCATCCTAATGCTCTTATGACTTTGAAAGAGTATCTTTTAGATTATGCATCAGCTGATACCCGAAAAGTCGGAGATGAAATGATTATTAAAGAACTTGAAAAAATTCCTAACGAAAAAGCAAGAAAAATTGCCAAAGAAAATATTGAAAAAATAGCAAACGGCGAAAGAGATTTCAGATTTTAGGAACAAATAAACTGTCGCAGACAATATAACTGCGAAGCAATATAACTTGCCAAAGGAAAATACCACTCGCCATAAGGCGAATAGAACTGCCGAGTGTTCAAAAAGAACACTCGGCATATATTATATTACTATTCCGCCGTCAACACTTAATACTTGCCCTGTAATAAAGTCTGAATTTTCAGAAAAAAGAAAATAACATACTTTAGCAATATCAAAAGGCGTTCCTATTTTTAAAAGCGGTGTTTCTTCTCTTAATACTTCAAGGTCGTCTTCTTTTAAATTATTTAACATATCCGTTTTAATAACACCGGGAGCAATGCAGTTAACATTTATATTCGATGGACCAACTTCTTTTGCAAGTGCTTTTGTAAGTCCGATAACAGCAGATTTTGAAGCCGAATACAAAACTTCACAGGCACCCCCTGTAATTCCCCACATTGACGAAATGTTTATAATTTTCCCGCTTTTTTTATTTATCATATATGGTAAAACTTCTTTTGTAAATAAAAATAAACCTTTAACATTCACATCAAAAATTTCATTATAATCTTCAAGTCCCATATCTTGCAAAAGCCCTGTTTTTGATATTCCTGCATTATTTATAAGGCAGTCAATATGCCCGTATTTTTTAATAATTTCACTAACTGTTTTTTTGATTTCTTCCTCATTTGTCACATCGGTTTTTATAGGATCAAATAAAGGGTATTTTTCTTTAATTTCATTTGCTTCATTTAAACTTTTATTAAAAGTTCCGATAACTATATGCCCTTTTTCTAAAAAATACTCACTTATTCCTTTTCCTATCCCTCTTGATGCACCGATTATAACAATTACTTTTTTCATACTATCACCATAAGAATAATAACATATTGTAAACTTTTTGTCAAAATATTATGGATTGTTTTTTAATTTTAAAAAGTATCTATTGAATTAATAGTACATATTATGCTATAATATCATTAGATAATTATGTTTAGGAGTTATATAAATGAGTACATATAAATTAGATAAAGATAACCTTCCTTCCCATATAGCAATAATTATGGACGGGAACGGAAGATGGGCAAAAAAAAGAGGTCTGCCAAGAACTGCAGGGCATTACAAAGGGGCGGACAATGTAAAAAATATTGCCCATTACTGTTATGATACAGGGATTAAAACTTTGACTTTATATGCTTTTTCAACTGAAAACTGGAAACGACCTAAGAACGAGGTTGAAGCATTATTTAAACTTTTCAAAGAAAAATTAAAGGATTATCGGGCGCTAATGGGAAATCGTGACTGTGTTGTGCGTTTTATAGGGGATAAGACGCCTTTAAGCGATGACTTAAAAGAAAGTATGAGAGAGATAGAAGAATATTCATCTCAGTTTGCTCATACAGGGTTTACTTTTAATTTTGCCATAAATTACGGAAGCCGTGATGAAATAATTAAATCAGTAAAAGAAATTGCGGCTCTTGCAAAGGACGGAAAGATTGAAGTTTCTGACATAGATGAAAAAATGATAAGCGACCATTTATACACAAAAGGTCTTAAAGACCCTGACTTACTTATAAGACCGAGCGGCGAACAAAGGCTTTCTAATTTTCTTTTATGGCAGTGTGCTTATACTGAATTTTATTATTCAGATATTCTATGGCCTGATTTTACACCTGAAATGTTAGAAAAAGCAATAATAGAATATCAGCAAAGAAACAGGAGATTTGGAGGAATTTAAAAAATGGCGACACGATTGATTTCGGCTGGGGTCGGGCTTATTATAATGGCAATTGTTATGTTTGCCGATAAAATGATACTTAGTTTTGCAATATCTGTAATATCTGCTATTTCTGTGTATGAGGGCTTGAAAGCATACGGACACCTGAAAAGCAAATTATTTATTATTCTGGGGATTTTGGCATCTTCAGTCTTTGCATGGGCAAGTTATTTTAAATGTGAAATAGCACTTATGGTTGCCTTTTTGATTATTACTTGTTATGTTGCATATCTTTTAAAAAATCACAGTAAGTTTTCCACAAAAGACTTATTTACCGTTTTGTTTTTAACACTTGTTATTCCTTTTTCATTTTCTACTTTATCGTACATAAGGAATATGGAAAATGGCGCATGTTATGTGTGGCTTCCTTTTATATCTGCCTGGCTTACCGATTCTTTTGCATATTTCGGGGGGTATTTTTTCGGGAAAAACAAATTATGCCCTGACATAAGTCCTAAAAAGACGGTTGAAGGTGCTGTTTTTGGTGTTGTTGGTGCAGTGGTTGGATATGTTGTCTATTCGTATATGTTAAAGGGAATATGGAATATAGATGTCAGTACTTTGTGGTTTGTTATAATATCAGTTTTTACATCAGTAATTTCACAGATGGGCGATTTGTTTGCATCTTTAATGAAAAGGGAAAACGGCATAAAGGATTTTGGAAATTTAATGCCGGGTCATGGAGGAGCGCTTGACAGATTTGACTCTATTTTACTTACTTCTCCTTTCATATTTATTTTTCTTAAACTGATGATTTAAAATAAGTTTGTATTAAGGAGTTTTAACTTGAAAACAAAAGTTATAAATATATTAGGTTCAACAGGTTCAATAGGCACGCAGACTCTTGAGGTTTGCAGGGAAAGAAATATTAAAGTAAACGGTATTTCTGCTAATAACAATATTGATCTTTTAGAAAAGCAGGCAAGAGAATTTAATGTTAAATACTGTCATATAAATAATAAGGAACTTTTTTCCGACCTTAAGTTAAGGCTTTCTGATACCGATATTAAAGTTACGGGCGGAAATGATGAATTATCTTCTTTTGCTG
This sequence comes from Oscillospiraceae bacterium, assembly GCA_015068525.1. Classification (NCBI taxonomy): domain Bacteria; kingdom Bacillati; phylum Bacillota; class Clostridia; order Eubacteriales; family Oscillospiraceae; species Oscillospiraceae bacterium. The sequence goes on from SVKJ01000011.1 coordinate 31,869, forward strand.
TAAGCGGGAACGCTGATACGCTTCTTACCTCGGTTGTAGGCAGTATCGGTCTTGCACCTACAGTTGCAGCAATAGAAAACAAAATGAAAATTGCTCTTGCCAATAAGGAAACTCTTGTTGCCGCAGGAAAACTTGTTACTGACTGTGCTAAAAAACATGGTGCAAAAATTATCCCTGTTGACAGTGAACATGGGGCAATATTTCAGTCTTTAATGGGGAATGATATTAAAAAAGTAAAAAGACTTATTCTTACTGCATCGGGAGGTCCGTTCTTTAATAAAACGAAAGAAGAATTAAAAAATGTTACCAAAAACGATGCACTTAAACATCCGAACTGGGATATGGGCGCTAAAATTACAATAGATTCTGCCACTTTAATGAATAAAGGCTTTGAAGTAATTGAGGCGAGATGGCTTTTTGATATAAAAAACATTGATGTTGTCATTCACAGGGAAAGCGTTGTTCATTCAATGGTGGAATATTGCGATAATTCAATAATAGCACAAATGGGTGTTCCAAGTATGAAACTTCCTATTCAGTTTGCACTTACCTATCCCGAAAGAGAAGAATGTGAAGTTTTATCTTTAGACTTTTTAAAATATCCAAATCTTACTTTTTATAAACCTGATATGGATACATTCGGATGTCTTAAATTAGCACTTTATGCAATGAAAGAGGGAGGTACTATGCCTCTTTGCTTAAACAGTGCAAATGAGGTTGCCGTTTCCTACTTTTTGAAAGGTAAAATCGGATTTTTGGATATTGAAAGAACTGTAGAAAAAATGCTTGAAACACACAAAAGATGTGATGATTTGTCACTTTATGATACTATTAAACTTGACGAAGAATTAAAATTAAAAACTATTAAATATCTGGAGGATTTAAATTGACTGCACTACTAACTGTTATTTATGCAATACTTCTTTTTTCAGTAATAATTTTTGTCCACGAAGCAGGGCATTTTATATTTGCCAAACTGTTTGATGTTTATGTTATCGAATTTGCAATCGGTATGGGACCATGCCTATTTAAAAAAAAGATAGGCGAAACTTTGTATTCCATACGCTTAATTCCTATGGGTGGTTATTGTAAATTAGAGGGGGAAGACGGGGAAAGCGATAACCCACGTGCTTTTTCAAATAAATCAAAAATTAAAAGGCTTATAATTTTATCTGCAGGGGCAATTATGAATTTGATTTTAGGATTTTTGGTTGTTTTAAGCCTTAATTTAGGATATTCTTCAGCCCCTTATGCAACCTTGGATATCGCAAATGTAATGGAGGGAACTCCTGCTTATACTGCAGGCTTAAAAGAAGGAGATAGAATTATTTCCTTAAACGGACATAAAGTAAATATCCGTTCCGAGTTTAGTGTATATAACGATAAAGAAACTATGGATATTGTAGTTAAAAGAGGAAACGAAAAGATAAATTTTAAAGTTACACCTAAAAGTTATCTTTTAGATGATAACGGAAATATCATAAAAGAAAGCAGTGAAGAAGGCTCATATAAACTTATCGGTATTGAATTTGCGACTAAAGAAAGAACATTTTTTAATACATTAAAATATTCTTTTTACGAGTCGGTATTTATAGGAAAATCAATTTTCTTGTCTTTAAAGGAACTCATAACAGGAAAAGCATCAGTAAATAATCTTTCAGGACCTGTAGGAATAGTTAATGAAATAAATACTGCCGCTAAAACAGGATTTTCTTATCTTTTATATCTGATGGCGCTTATAACCATAAATTTAGGGATTTTCAATTTGCTTCCAATCCCTGCGCTTGACGGAGGCAGAATTTTATTTATAATAGTTGAGTTTATAATAAGAAAGCCGGTTCCTCCTAAGTATGAAGGAATGATTCACGCGATAGGCTTTTTACTGCTTATACTCCTTATGATTTATGTAACAGGAAATGATATTATAAGAATTTTTATAAAATAGGTATAAAGGGAATGTTAAAAAACTCCAGACCGATTGTAGGGGAGGGCCTCCGTGCCCTCCCGTAAATGCAAAACGCAAAATGCAAAATGCAAAATGAAAGTAAAGATTTTTCTAAAAAATCTTTGAAATTAATACTTTTTGCTATGAACGAATTTAGCCACTCGACGTATCTTAATACGCCTTCGGGTAACCCAAAATCAAGGATTTTGGCTAAATTCATCCATTCTGAAGCTTTTTACCTATTCCCTATGTAAAAGTTTAGAGATACGGAAACAAAATACTTGACACTTTGCCTAAATACAGTGAAAGGAATGCTTCTTTAAAATGAAAGTTAAAATCGGAAATGTCTTTATAGGCGATAATGAGAAAGTTCTTATTCAGTCTATGACAAATACAGATACAAGGGACATTAAGAAAACTGTAAAACAAATAGATGAACTTACTGAGGCAGGATGCGATATTGTGCGCTGTACTGTTCCTGATATGGAGTCTGCTTACGCAATAAAAGAAATAAAAAAGCAAATAAAAATTCCTCTGGTTGCTGATATTCATTTTGACTATCGCCTTGCAATAGAATCGGTAAAAGCAGGAGTTGATAAGGTTAGAATTAATCCGGGAAATATCGGTGGATTTGACAAAGTCTGCGAGGTAGTAAAAGCATTAAAGGAAAGAAATATTCCTTTAAGAATAGGTGTTAATGCAGGGTCGCTCGACAAAAAAATCTTAGAAAAGTACGGGAAAATCTGCCCTGAAGCATTGGTCGAATCTGCAAAAGAGCATATTGATTTAGTAAACAGATGTGATTATGATAATATTGTTGTATCATTAAAATGTTCAAACACCCGTCTTACTGTTGACAGTTATCGGCTTTTTAATAAAAAGTTTGATTATCCTCTTCATTTGGGAATAACTGAAGCGGGGACAACTTATAATGGTATAATAAAATCTGCAGTCGGAATAGGTTCGCTTTTACTTGATGGTATAGGGGATACTGTAAGAGTTTCTTTAACTGCTGACCCTGTAGAAGAAATCAAAGCGGCAAAATCGATTTTAAGTGCTGTCGGGCTTTCTGAAAACTCGGTAAATGTGGTGTCCTGTCCTACCTGCGGAAGAACAAAGATTGATTTAATAAAAATTGCAAACATTGTTACTGATGCAGTAGAAAATATTAAAAAGCCTATAACAGTTGCAGTTATGGGATGTGTAGTAAACGGACCCGGAGAAGCTAAGGAAGCAGATATAGGAATAGCAGGCGGAGATGGGTGCGCAGTGCTTTTTAAAAAGGGCGAAATAGTAAGAAAAATTAAAGAAGAAGAAATTGCTGAGGTTTTACTTAGTGAAATTAACAAAATGTAATTTGGAAGGATAAAAAGATATGAAGTTAAGCGAGATATTTAATAAATCTCAAAAACTTATACAAAGCAAAGAAATCTTTGATGACAGCAAGGTTATAAACATACTCTTAAATAAAGAGTTAAGAAAAGCAGAAATATACTTAAAGTGTAACAAGATAGTATCCAAAGAACTTATATTTAATGTTGCTATGGATATAAAAGAGTCTTATCAGTTAAATGTAGTAAAAATATTTACCCGTTATGATAAAGAACTGTTTGATGAAAGTTACTATAAAGAGATTTTATATTACATAGAAAAAAAATATATGCACCTTTATTATTTTGTTAAGGATTCTAAACTTGAAATAGACGGAGATACCCTTAATATAATTTTAAAGGGTAACGGGGTTGATATACTCATTTACAATGAACTTGACAAAGCGATAGCCTCGTTGATTTCAGATGAGTTTTCTGTGTCATTTAAGGTGAAATTTATATCAAATATAAAACCAATGTCAGTTGAAGATAAAAATAAATTTCATATAGAAAAGCAAAAGGAAATAATTGACAGGATTGAAAGAATGCCTGTTGTTCCCGAAAAACCAAAAAAAGAGGAACCTAAAAAAACATATACATCTTTTAATAAGATTTCCTATAAAAAAATGGATATTTCATCTTTAAGTGCCGAAAGCGGTAAGGTTGAAATTGAGGGCGAAATATTTAAAATTGAAAGAAAAGATTTTAATAATTCAACAAAAGGGAAAGTTACATTTTTCGTAACCGACTATAAGAATTCCTGTATATGTCAAATTATGGATAAACTTGAAGTTTTAGATGATTTTCAGGCTGAGTTTAAAAAAGGCGATTATCTTAAAATTTCAGGGGAAATGATGTATGATAAATACTTAAGAGAAATTGTTCTTGATGCTAAATTTAAAAATTTAGAAAAAAAGAAAAAAGAAGTTAAAGTTGACAATTCGCCCGAAAAAAGAGTAGAACTTCATCTTCATACCAATATGAGTGCTATTGACGGGATAAATACAGTTGAAGAATATGCCGATTATCTTACAAATTTAGGACATAGAGCTTTGGTTGTAACTGACCACGGGGTTGTACAAGCGTTCCCCGATGCTTATTCCATTTGTAAAAAGAAAGGTTTAAAACTTGTTTACGGTGTTGAAGGCTATCTTGTTAACGATATGGAGGAAATTGTAAAGGGTGGCAAGAGCCAGAACTTAGACGGAGAATTTGTTGTTTTCGATATTGAAACAACAGGCTTTTCTGCTACGCAAAATAAAATAACTGAAATTGGTGCCTGTAAAGTAAGAAACGGAGAAATTGTTGACAGGTTTTCTTCCTTTGTAAACCCACAGGTTGAAATTCCTGCGAAAATTGTTGAACTGACAGGGATTACAAACGATATGGTTAAAGATGCACCTTTAATTGACGATGTCTTAAAAGATTTTCTTGCCTTTTGTTCTGATGTTCCTTTAGTTGCTCATAATGCGGACTTTGATGTATCTTTTATAAAACAAAATGCCCAAAATCTTAATATAGAATATATGCCTACATCGGTAGATACTCTTGCTCTTTCAAGAGTCCTTCTTCCTGAACTTAAAAAACATAAACTGAATATTGTGTGCGACCATTTAAAAGTAAATTTAAATGGCCATCATCGTGCAGTAAATGATGCAGAGGCAACTTCAGAAGTATTTATTAAGTTTATTAAAATGTTAAAGGAAAGAAATATAGAAGATATTTCCGATATAAACACAGGTATTGTAAATTCAGAAAGCGAACCATCATACAAGAAAACGGCTTACCATATAATAATCTTAGTAAAGGATAAAGTGGGGCTAAAAAATCTTTATAAACTTGTAAGTAAGTCACATATAGACTATTATTACAGAACTCCGAGAATTCCAAGAAGCGAACTTATAAAGCACAGGGAAGGGCTTATTATTGGCTCTGCCTGCGAAGCGGGGGAACTTTACCGTGCAGTTTTAGCAGGTAAACCTTTTGGCGAACTTATTAATATTGCAAAATTTTATGATTATCTTGAAATTCAGCCTCTTGGAAATAATCAGTATTTAGTTGAGAACAATACAGTAGCCGACAGGGAAGGTCTTATAGAACTTAATAAAAAAATAATTGATTTGGGAAAAGAACTTAATAAAAAAGTTGTAGCAACGGGTGATGTTCATTTTCTTACTCCTCAGGGTGCGCTTTACCGTTCTATTTTAATGTCGGGAAAGAAATTTAAAGATGCAGATAATCAACCTCCTTTATACTATAGGACAACAGAAGAAATGATGGAAGAATTTTTCTATCTTGACGAGAAAACAAAGTATGAGGTTGTTGTTAAAAATCCTAATGATATAGTTGATTTAATCGAAGAAACTTTTGAGCCTGTGCCGAGTGTCAAACATCCGCCTGTCATTGAGGGCGCAGCGGATGATATAAAAAATATGTCCTATAAGAAGGCCTATGAAATATACGGCGATCCTCTTCCTGAAATTGTAGAAAAAAGAATGGAAAAGGAACTTAATTCCATTATCAATAACGGCTTTTCAGTTATGTATCTCATTGCGGAAAAACTTGTTAAAAAGTCGTTAAGTGATGGTTATCTTGTTGGCTCGAGAGGGTCTGTTGGTTCTTCTTTTGTTGCGTTTTTATCAGGGATAACAGAGGTTAATTCCTTATGCCCTCACTATATATGCGAAGAATGTAAACATTCGGAATTCATTGAAGACGGAAGTTTCTCATCAGGATGCGATATGCCTGACAAACTATGCCCGAAATGTGGTAAAGTAATGAAGAAAGACGGCCACGATATTCCTTTTGAAACTTTCTTAGGGTTTGACGGGGATAAAGAGCCTGATATTGACTTAAACTTCTCAGGAGAATATCAGGGTACTGCTCATAAATATATCGAAGAATTATTTGGAGAAGGTCACGTTTTCAGAGCAGGCACAATTGGTACAATTGCGGATAAAACCGCTTTTGGTTATGTAAAAAATTATTACGAAGAACGCGGAAGAATAATGAATAATGCCGAACTTGAAAGGCTGGTTGTTGCCTGCACAGGTGCCAAAGCCACTACAGGTCAGCATCCGGGTGGTATTATGATTGTTCCCAAAGAGGATGATGTTTACGATTTTACACCTATACAGCATCCTGCCAATGATAAAGAAAGTGGCATTATTACTACTCACTTTGATTATCATAAACTTCACGATACACTATTAAAACTTGATATATTAGGACATGATGACCCTACTATGCTTAAAATGTTAAAAGATTTAACAGGACTTGATCCCCAGACTATTCCGCTTGGAGATAAGGATACTATGAGTCTTTTCACATCTCCGAAAGCATTGGGGGTTACTGAAGAACAAATAGGCTCTAAAACAGGGACTTACGGTGTGCCTGAATTTGGAACAAGTTTTGCACGTCAGATGCTTGAGGATATTCAGCCTAAAACTTTTGCCAGCCTTGTTAAAATTTCAGGACTTGCACACGGAACAGATGTATGGCTTAATAATGCTCAGGATATCGTTAAAAACAAAATTGCACCATTTGAAGAAACAATCTGTACCCGTGATGATATTATGACATATCTTATGCTAAAAGGGCTTCCTCCAAAAAGATCCTTTACAATTATGGAACAAGTTCGTAAGGGAAAAGGTCTTAAGGAAGAGGACGAAACCGAAATGAGAGAACATGGGGTTCCGGAGTGGTATATCGAATCCTGTAAAAAAATTAAGTATATGTTCCCTAAAGCGCACGCTGTTGCGTATGTTACTATGGGATTTAGGGTTGCGTACTATAAAGTTCACTACCCTATAGAATATTATACTGCATACTATTCGGTAAGAGCAGATGATTTTGATGCAGATATTATGACAAGAGGCAAGGAAAAAATAGAGTCTGTCCTTTCAGATTACTACAAAATTCCTAAATCATCTGCGAAAGAAAAGAATATTATAATAATTTTGGAAATATGCAAAGAAATGTATGAAAGAGGAATAGAGTTCTTACCTGTTGATTTATACAAATCAGATGACAAGAATTTCAAAGTGGAAGATGGCAAAATCCGTCCTCCGTTCACATCTATAAAAGGTCTTGGACTTTCTGCTGCACAGAATATTAAGGCGGCGCGTGACGAACAGGAATTCTTTACAAAAGAAGATTTTATGATAAGATCAAAAGTAGGGCAGTCGGTTGTTGATATGCTTGACAAACATAATTGTTTTAAGGATATTCCCGATTCTTCTCAGATTACATTCGGAATATAAATCCTTATAAGAACACCAAATTAAGGAAGGGTGATAATTTTGCTTGGTAATTCATTAAGTTTATGTAAAGATTATCTTAAAAAAGTTGTAAAAAGCGGAGATACTGTTATTGATGCAACTTGCGGAAACGGATATGACACTTTGTTCTTAAGAGAACTTGTGGGAGACGAAGGTAAAGTTTTCGGTTTTGATATTCAAAAAGTTGCACTGGATAACACTTATAATTTACTTAAATCTCACAATATGGAAAAAGGAGTATACTTAAATCTTGACTCTCACTCCGAACTTTCAAAGTATGTAAATGAAGAGGTTAAAGCAGTTGTTTTTAATCTTGGCTATCTTCCGAAAGGCAACCACGAGATTATGACTACTCCTGAAACAACAATTGTGGCAATAGAAAAATCTTTAGAACTTTTGTCTGATGACGGGATAATTGCAGTAATAATCTATCACGGAGGAGATTCAGGCTTTCACGAAAGAGATGAACTTATAAAATATTTTGAAAGGCTTAACAATAAAAAGTTTTCAGTTCTTATGCATAATTTTATAAATCAAATCAACTACCCGCCAATTCTTGTGGTGGTAGAGAAAAGATAAATTAAAGAGGGGTTTTAATTATGGAAAGAAAAGCTAAAATCAACTACTATCTGGACATTGCACAGGCTGTGCTTGAAAGAGGAACATGCCTTAGAAGAAATTACGGAGCAATTATCGTAAATAACGATGAAATCATATCGACAGGTTATACAGGTGCGCCAAGAGGCAGAAAAAACTGTATAGATTTAAATAGTTGCGCACGTATGCAACTTAATATTCCAAGCGGTGAAAGATATGAACTTTGCCGTTCAGTTCACGCTGAAGCAAATGCGATAATAAGTGCCGCAAGAAAAGATATGATAGGTGCAACACTTTATCTTGTTGGTAAAGAAATGTCAACAGGGGAACTTGTAAAAAATGCTACAAGTTGCTCAATGTGTAAAAGACTTATAATAAATTCAGGTATTGAAAGAGTTGTTGCAAGAAGCGGTAAAGATGAATATACAATTACTAATGTAAGAGACTGGATATATAACGACGATTCAATTGTCGGCGGCAGTCTTTGATTTTAGCCATTAATGATTCCGATATTACCAAAGGGGGGACTAATGATGGAAAACAAATCACTTTTTTTCGTAAGTTTGGAACAATTAAAAAATGAATTTAATCTTGAGGTTATTTACGAGGGAAGCGATTTTTCAAAAAGAAAGATTACCAGTACTGAACTTAACAGACCGGGACTTCCTATTGCAGGTTTTTTTGATTACTTCCAGAATGAAAGAATTCAGATTTTGGGAAGAGTTGAATATACTTATCTTTCCAACCTCACAAACGAAGAAAGATTTAACGCTATAAAGAAAATTGCTGAGTATAATGTACCTGCTATTATTATAACAAGAGGGCAGGAAGTTTTTCCCGAAATAGTTGAGGGCGCTAAAACAAATAATATTCCAGTTCTTCGAACAAACGAATCATCTTCTAAATTTATGGCGGCACTTATCAGTTATTTGAGTGTTGAATTGGCACCTCGTATCACAAGACATGGTGTTCTTGTTGAGGTATACGGAGAAGGTATGCTTATTTTAGGAGAAAGCGGCGTAGGAAAAAGCGAAACTGCAATCGAACTTGTAAAAAGAGGTCATAGACTTGTTGCAGACGATGCAGTTGAAATTAAGAGAGTATCAGATAAAACTTTAGTAGGAAATTCTCCTGATATAATTAAGCATTTTATTGAACTAAGAGGTATAGGAATTGTAGATGTAAGAAGAATATTTGGTATGGGTGCTATTAAAGAAACAGAAAAAATAGACCTTGTAGTTAATCTTGAAGTATGGCAAGAAAACAAACAGTATGACCGATTAGGACTTGTTACAGAATATACGGATATTCTGGGGCTTCAGATTCCATGCCTTAATATTCCTGTCCGTCCTGGAAGAAATCTTGCTGTTGTATTAGAAGTTGCGGCAATGAATAACAGGCAGAAAAAATTAGGATATAATCCTGCAGAAGAACTTAACAACCGTCTTATGAAAAAAATGGAGGAAGACGCAAACAATGTATAGCATAGAAGTTGACACACATATCCATAGCGTAATATGCGAGCACGCGTATTCAACAATTGAAGAAAACGCGATAGAGGCAGAGAAAAAAGGCCTTAAAGGTATTGCAATAACCGATCACGGACCGAAACTGTCTCCTTTTGACAATCATCTTCACTTTTATAATCTTGATATTATACCAAAAGTTTTTCATAATGTAAGAATATATAAAGGTGCAGAACTTAATATACTTGATGATAAAGGCAGTGTAGATTTAAAGGAAAGTTATCTTAAACGTCTTGACTGGGTAATGGCAGGTTTCCATAGTTTATGGGACTATCCGCTTTCGGAAGAGTTTATAAATAATGGTTATCTTAACATTTTAGAAAATCCGTATATTGACTGTCTTTCCCATATAGGTCAGCCAAAATTTAAGTGTGACTACGAACTTATAGTTAAAAAAGCAAAGGAATTTGGAAAAGTTATCGAAATAAATAACAACTCGTTTCATATACGTCCCGGCAGCGAAGAAAACTGCCTTGAGGTTGCACAACTTTGTAAAGAAAACGAAGTATATATAACTGTTTCTTCTGATGCCCATATTGCAACTATGATAGGCGATTATAATAAGGCATTTGATCTAATTTCCAAAGTAAATTTCCCAAAAGAACTTATTATAAACAGAAGTGTGGAAACTTTTGATAAATATCTTAAGATGAGAAAACAAAGAGTTTAATGAAAGGAGACTTTCTTTGAATATTTTATCTAAGTTAGAAAATATTACAGACAGGAAGAATATTCTTATAAATGAACCCTTAAAAAACCATACTACCTTTAAAATCGGAGGAAATGCCGATTATCTTGTTATGCCTAAAACAAGAGAAGAAATTGTAAATCTTATAAAATTCTTAAAAGATAACAGCATAAATTATTTTGTTATAGGCAACGGGTCAAATATCCTTGTAAATGACGATGGTTTCAGGGGTGTTATTATAAAATTAGGTTCACAGTTTTCAAGTGCAACTGTTTTGGGAAATAAAATTGTTTTAGATGCAGGTATTACGCTTAAAAAAATCTCAAACATTTTAACCAAAGAAGGCTTAAAAGGTTTCGAAGAACTTTCAGGAATACCAGGAAGTCTTGGCGGAGCAATTTATATGAATGCAGGGGCATACGGAAGAGAAATAAAAGATGTACTTTATGATGTTACTTTTATAAACAGTTTATGCGAAATTGAAACTTTAGAACTAAAAGATATAGAAATGAAGTACAGGGAAACTCTTTTTTCAAAAGAGAATCTTGTTGTTTTGGGTGCAACATTAATTTTGGAAAAAGGCGATAAAGAAGAAATTAAAAAAAGAGTAAGAGAAGTAACAAAAATGCGTGTTGATAAGCAACCCCTTAATTATCCGAGCGCAGGAAGTACTTTCAAAAGGCCCGAAGGGCATTTTGCAGGAAAACTTATCGAAGATGCAAACTTAAAAGGTTACACAGTCGGCGGTGCTAAAATTTCTAAAAAGCATGCAGGCTTTGTTATAAATTACAACAATGCTACTTTTAATGATGTTATAACTTTAACAGAGAACGTTAAAAAAGAAGTAAAGGAAAAATTCGGAGTAGAACTTGAACTTGAAGTGAAAGTTTTATAGAGGTAATACTATGTCATTTTGTAAAAAAGTAAAAAACGAAATATGCTCTGCTAAGTTGGAGAGAAATTGTTGCGTCAAAGCATTTTTAAATTCTGCTTTTGCGTTTTTTAATACGGTTTCTTCCGACAGAATAAAAATGAATATAGAAAGTAAAGAGGTAGCATCTTATTTAAATGAACTTATGGCTTCTTATTTTAAAGAGTATGACGACATTCAGTTTAAACCTTTAAAAAATCATAAAGGTTATACACTTGATATAAAAGATAAGGATACGATTTTATATATTGCTAAAAAACTTTCTTTATATAACAAAAGAACAAATCAGATAAGCGGAAATCTTAATGATGATTTTTCTATAAACCCATGCTGTCAGAGAATGGCGACTATAGGTGCCTTTTTAGTGTCAGGCTCAGTAACCAATCCGCAAAGAGCTTATCATTTTGAGATTTCCAACAGAAAAAAAGATAATCTTCACAAAATAAATGAAATTTTAGTAAGTATGGACTTCTTCCCTAAAATAATAAAAAGAGGCTCGGAATACGTGCTTTACATAAAAGAAAAAGAAATGATAGCAGATATGCTTAACTTCTTAAACTGTAAGGAAACTTTTTTTGAATATCACGATGCGATTATATTAAAGGATAAGAAAAATCAGTTGAACAGGCAGTTAAACTGCGAAAGTGCCAATATGGATAAAACGGTAAATGCAGCAGTTCATCAGATAATGGCAATAAGAAATTTAAAGGAATCGGGAAAATTTGATTTACTTTCTGATAGTCTAAAAGAAATAGCGAATTTAAGGCTTGAAAATCCTGACGCTTCTCTTACCGAACTTGCACAGTTATCTAAAACTCCTATAACTCGTTCGGGGATAAACCATCGTCTTAAAAAAATAATAGAATTTGAAGGAAAATAACAATGGGGAATTTTTGTCATTTGCACGTGCATACAAAGTACAGTTTGTTAGACGGGCTTTGTGATATTGACAATTTAATAAAAAAAGCAAAAACTCTGGGACAGGACGCTATTGCAATTACCGACCACGGTAATATGTTCGGTGCCATAGAGTTTTATAAGTGTGCAAAAAAAAATGATATAAAACCCATTATAGGCTGTGAAGTTTATGTCGCTTCAAAAAGCCGTTTTGAGAAAGACCCTAATGAAAAATATAACCATCTTATCCTCCTTTGTAAAAACAATGAGGGATATCATAATTTAATGAAACTTGTTTCTTTAGGCTCGCTTGAGGGATATTATTATAAGCCGAGAGTCGATTATGAACTTTTAATGAAATATTCGGAAGGGTTAGTATGTCTTACTGCCTGTCTTTATGGTGCTTTTTCTCAGGCACTTATAGATAATAATATTAATGAGGCAGAGGATGTTATTACTACATTAAAAAAAATATATAAGGACGATTTGTATGTGGAACTTCAGGACCATAATCTGAAAGAACAAAGAATGATTATAAATAAACAAATCGAACTTGCAAGAAAGCATAATGTTAAGCTTGTCGCAACTAACGATGTTCATTATATAGAAAAACAAGATGCATTCTATCAGGAAGTTTTGATGTGTATTCAAATGCAGAAAACTTTAGCCGACGAGGACAGAATGAAGTTTGGCTCGGACGAACTTTATTTAAAGAGCGAAGAGGAAATGCTCGACCTTTTTTCCTATGTAAAAGAAGCGGTCTATAACACAGGAGAAATTAAAGATAAAGATAATTTAGATATTGAATTTGGCAAATACCATCTTCCAAAATACCATCTTCCCGAAGGCGAAACGGCAGAGAATTATCTTTATAATCTGTGCCTTTCAGGGCTTAAGAAAAGATATGAAAATTACGAAGACAATTTAGAAAGATTAAATTATGAACTTGATACGATAAATAAAATGGGTTTTACCGATTATTTTCTTATAGTATGGGATTTTATAAACTATGCTAAAAGTAATAATATTCCCGTAGGTCCCGGAAGAGGGTCTGCTGCGGGAAGTATCGTTTCATATTGTCTTGGAATTACCAATCTTGACCCTATTAAATACGGGCTTATTTTCGAAAGATTTTTAAACAGCGAAAGGGTAACCATGCCCGATATAGATATTGACTTCTGCTACGAAAGACGAGGAGAAGTTATTGATTATGTAACAAGAAAATATGGGGAAGATAAAGTTTCCCAGATAATAACTTTCGGAACTTTAGGGGCAAAACAGGCAGTAAGGGACGTTTGCCGTGCTTTGGATTTTCCCTATATAGAAGGGGACAGGATTGCAAAACTTATTCCGTTCGGCCCTAATGTAACCCTTAAAGGAGCAATTGATGAAGTTCCCGAACTTAAAAAATTATATGAAAATGAAGAAAATGTAAAAAAAATAATAGATATATCCTTAAAAATCGAGGGACTTCCTCGCCATTCGTCTATCCATGCAGCAGGAGTTGTAATAACTAATAAACCGATTATGGAATATGTCCCTTTGCATAAAGGAGATAACGCTGTTGCAACTCAGTATACTATGACAACATTAGAAGAACTTGGTCTTTTAAAAATGGATTTTTTAGGTATAAGGAATTTAACCGTAATAAATGATACCTTAAAAATCATTAAAGAAAAAACAGGTGTCGATATAGATATTGATAAGATAGATTATAATGACAGTAAAGTTTATACCCTATTCCAAAGAGGCGATACAGACGGAGTTTTCCAGTTTGAAAGTTATGGTATGCGAAAATTCTTAAAAGAATTCAAACCCCAAAAACTTGAAGATTTAATTCTTGCCGTATCCATTTACCGTCCGGGTCCTATGCAGGAAATTCCTAATCTTATAAAAAACAAAGAAAATGAAAATGAAATAACCTATGACCACGAAATGCTAAGGGATATTCTTTCTGTTACTTACGGATGTATAGTATATCAGGAGCAGGTTATGGAAATTTTTAAGAAACTTGCAGGATATACTTTGGGTAAAGCGGATATTGTTCGCCGTGCTATGTCTAAAAAGAAAATAGATGTATTAAATAAGGAAGAGGAAGTTTTTATCACAGGATGTGAGAAAAACAATATTCCAAAAAATATCTCCCTTAAAATATTTGATAAAATAAAAGAATTTGCAAAATATGCCTTTAATAAATCCCATGCCGCATGCTATGCTTATGTGGCTTATCAGACTGCATACTTAAGATATTATTATAAAACAGAGTTTATGGCAGCACTTATGACAAGTTTTACCGAAAACCAGAATAAAATCATAGAGTATATTAAAACTTGTGATAATGTCGGAATAAAAGTTATTTCACCATCTGTGAATTTAAGCGATATTAAATTCACAGCGATGGACGGGAATATTATTTTCGGTCTTAATGCCATAAAAAATGTAGGCTATAATACTGCAAAAGAAATAGTGGCAGAAAGAAATCAAAAAGGAAAGTTCTCAGACTTTGATGATTTTGTTATGCGTATGGTTGACAGGGACTCGAACAAAAGAGCAATAGAAAGTCTTATTAAAGCAGGTGCTTTTGACGAGTTTTCGGACAGGCTCCCTCTTCTTAAAACTTATGAGGAAACAATTGATTTTTATCTTAATAATAAAAAGAGTAATGTTCCTGGTCAGTTAAATCTTTTTGAAAGTTATGAAACCGAAAAGAGAAAACCTGTAAAAAAGACGGGAGATAATAATTCGCCTTTGTGTCTTAAGATGGAAAAAGAAGTGCTTGGTGTTTACCTTTCCACACATCCGCTTAAAAACAAGGAAGACATTATTAAAAAAGTAGTTACAGATTACAGTTATATACTAAATGATACTGAAAACATAAACTTAAAAGATGGAAAAAATGTAACTATGGTCGGAATAATAGAAAATAAAAATGTGCGTGCAACAAGAAAAGGCGACCAGATGGCAACTTTCAGATTAGAGGATATGTACGGCTCTGCGGAAATGATTGTTTTCCCTAAAGCATTTTCAAAGTACAGTACATTTATATCAAATGACTCAGTTGTCTTAGTAAAAGGAACTCTTATAATAAATGAAGATGAAAGAAAAGTAAATGTAACGGAAATTTCTCTTTTTAATGAAGAAGCAATTACCGAAAAACTTTATATACGAATAAAGGATAACTCTCTTATTGATAAAATGAAAGTGATTTTAAAAGAGTACAGCGGAAGTACGCCTGTATATGTTTACTTTGAAAAAGAAAAGAAAAACACTCTGGCAGAAAAATCTATGTGGGTAACTTTAAGTAAAACACTAAAGAAAGAACTTACTGAACTTTTAGGGGAAGAAAATGTTGTAATAAAATAGCATTGCTGTAGCAATACAGCTAAATTCGCTATCGCGAACTAAATTGAGTAAACTCAGCTAAATTATTTCGTAGCTAAATTGACCTATGGTCAGCTGGTAGCGAATTTAATTTAGCTGTTTTGAAAAAACAATTTAGCTATGGCGTGAAACAAAATAATTTAGCTTTGAACTATAGTTCAAAATTTAGCTGAAATAAACTGAATGGATGTGATAATATGGCAGAAAGTATAATGCTTGTTAAAGCAAAAGATTTTGCTGTTGAGATTATAAATATGTGCAAAATGATTAAGGAAACAAAACGGGAGAGTGTTTTAACAAATCAACTTATACGTTCCGGAACATCAATCGGTGCAAATATTCATGAATCGAAATATGCACATGGTACTGCTGATTTTATTTCTAAAATGCAAATTGCCTTGAAGGAATGTTATGAATCAGAATATTGGTTAGAACTTCTTAATAGAACGGGATATTTATGCGATGAACAGTATAAATCAATAGCTAATAATTGTGGGCAAATTCGCAGAATGTTAATATCTTCAATTAATACTGTTAAGACAAAACAATGAGTTTTGATGCGAATGATAATAGTGCCAAATGTTGACAAGGTCAATATATAACATAAGAAAGAAGTGAAAATATGGTTGAATCAAAAGTCTGTAATTTCCAAGATTTATATAGAAAGTACTGCTCTGAAGAAACACCAACAAGGTTTTTCGAATTATTCCACTACACAAGTGCAGATGGCTTATTAGGCATAGTAAAAAATGAGCAAGACGAACGTGGAAAACTTCACTTTTGGTTTACAAGAAGCGATTGTTTGAATGATACATCTGAAGGAATCCATATTTTGTCTTTGTTTCGTGAAATGTGTTCTAATTTGCTCAAAGAAAATGTTATAACTCAATCTTTTTATGATGCTATAAAAAGCGCAGAAATTTCTGACCATCACTTTGTAAATTTTCCAATTCCTTCTCGCGAAGATTTCACACATGAAAGTGTATTGGATTGTGTTCCGTGTCATGCCTATATATGCAGTTTTTCATTAAAAGAGGATTCTCTTGATATGTGGAGATATTACTCTAAAGGCAACGGAGGTTACGGACTAAAATGCTATTCATTACTTTTTGATGAGTATAAAGATTATGAGTATTCTGACTATCAAGAAGATGCAATGTTTAGTTTAATTCGATCTTATAGAGTAATCTATAGTGATGAAGAAAAAAAGCAAATTCTAAAGAATATAATTACGGATACCTTTAATGCGTTTGAATATTCTAATGAGGCAATAGACGACAAATATAAAGAAGCAAAAGGTTTCATTCAACATACTTTGAAAGTTTTTCAATTTCAATTTAAACATGAATGCTATTCAACGGAACAAGAGTTTAGATTTGTTTTTTATTTACCCTATGAAAGGCCTAAGTTGTTAGAAAACAAAATGCCAAGTGTAAAATTCAGGGCACAAAATGGAATGCTGATTCCTTATATTGATTTAGTTGTAGAAAAAGGAAATTCTTATTTAAGTGAAGTATTGATTAGTCCTTTTGTTGAAAATAAAAATATAGTGGCAACTACAAGAGATTATTTAACGAGTTGTGGTTTTCGTTGTATAGTAAATAAATCAGAACTGCCGGTAAGAAGATAAGTCGCAAAATGTTCTTATAATGGTGATGGAACATTGCATGGTTTGTTATAAAAATGATTCTAATTTGTTATGTTTTTCTATAACTTAACACAATGCTAAATCGAGAGTTTGTAAATAATAGATACAAATGACAAATCGGAGGAAAACTTATGAGAGATAAAGAACAAAGAACAGCAATAAAAAAGTTTGTTGAATATTGGTCAGACAAAGGATATGAAAAGGGCGAAAGCCAGCCATTCTGGATTGAATTACTGGGTAATGTCTTTGGTGTGGAAAACCCCGCCCATTACATAAAATTTGAAGAACAGGTACATTTGGACCATACTAGTTTTATAGATGGATTTATACCTTCAACACATGTTTTGATAGAGCAAAAGGGTGCAGGGAAAGATTTGAGAAAAGCCATTAAACAATCAGACGGCAGTTCCCTTACGCCTTTTCAGCAAGCACAACGTTATTCTGCGGTATTACCTTATTCAAAGCGTCCTCGTTGGATAATAACTTGTAACTTTGAAGAATTCTTGATATATGATATGGAAAAACCTACAGGAGAGCCTGAAAGCATCTTGCTTAAAAACTTAGAGAAAGAGTATTATCGCCTGCAATTTCTTGTGGATGCAGAGGATGAAAATATTAAAAAAGAAATGGAAATCTCTATACAGGCGGGAGATATTGTAGGAATGCTTTATGACGAACTTTTAAAACAGTATTTAAACCCCAATAATGAAGATTCGCTTAAGAGCCTTAATATGCTTTGTGTTCGTTTGGTATTTTGTCTCTATGCAGAAGATGCAGGTATCTTTGGAGGGCATAATAAGTTTCATAATTATTTGAAAAATGTATCAGCAAAGGATGCACGTAGAGCGTTGATTGATTTGTTTAAGGTGCTTGATACAAAACCGGAAGAACGTGACCCATACATGGACAAGGCACTTCTTGATTTCCCTTACGTAAATGGTGGTTTGTTTGCAGATGAAAATATAGAAATACCACAACTCAATGAGAAAATATTGAATTTAATTCTTGAAAAAGCAAGCGAAGATTTTGATTGGAGTGGTATCAGTCCCACTATCTTCGGAGCGGTGTTTGAAAGCACATTAAATCCAGAAACAAGACGTAGCGGTGGTATGCATTATACATCTATTGAAAATATACATAAGGTAATTGCCCCATTGTTTTTGGACGAACTGCGTGAAGAGTTTGATAGTATTTGCAGTATAAAGGTCGGCAAAGTTCGTGAAAATAAAATAGAAGCATTCAGAGAAAAACTGGCAAGTCTTACATTTTTAGACCCTGCTTGCGGAAGCGGTAATTTCCTTACAGAAACCTATATGTCTTTAAGACGTTTGGAAAATGAGGCTCTGCTCGAACTTACAGGGGGTCAGATGCTTCTTGATTTAGGTAATGTTATAAAGGTATCTATCGGTCAGTTCTACGGTATAGAAATTAACGACTTTGCAGTTACGGTTGCAAAGACAGCCCTATGGATAGCAGAAAGTCAGATGCTTAAAGAGACAGAGAGCATTATAAACATGGACTTGGACTTTTTACCCCTTAAATCTTATGCAAATATTGTAGAGGGTAATGCTTTACGTATTGATTGGGAATCGGTTGTTCCGAAAAATAAACTTAACTATATTATGGGTAATCCGCCGTTTGTGGGCGCTCGACTTATGAGTAAAGAACAAAAGGAGGATTTACTAACAGTATTTGGTGCTAAATGGAAAAATGCAGGTAATCTTGATTATGTTTCTTGTTGGTATAAAAAATCTGTAGATTTAATGGAAGAAACATCGATTAGAACTGCTCTTGTGTCAACGAATTCTGTGGTACAGGGAGATAGTGTTGCTATTCTTTGGAAACAATTGTTTGAAAAAGGGGTGCATATAGACTTTGCACACCAAACTTTTCATTGGGAAAGCGAAGCGAATAATAAGGCTCAAGTGTATTGTGTTATAATTGGTTTTAGTATTGCTGTATTGAACCGAAAAAAAATTATATATTCTTCTGAAAGACCAATGATTGCAGCAAATATCAATGCTTATTTAATAGATGCACCGAATACATTTATTGAAAGTAAATCGCTTCCTTTGTGTAATGTTCCTAAAATGGATTTTGGTAGTATGCCTAATGATGGTGGTTTTTTAAGCAACTATTCAAGAGATGAGAAAGATATGATTTTAAATAATTATCCTGAGGCAGAACCAATGTTTAAGAAAATCGTTGGTGCACAAGAATTCATAAATAATACAGAGCGATATTGCTTGTGGCTAAAAGGGATTTCTCCAAAAGATATAAAACAAATACCACCAATAATACATGCTGTTGAAAATGTTAGACAAGTTCGTAGTAACAGTAATCGAGAAGCAACAAGAAAACTTGCCGAAACACCAACTTTGTTTGGGGAAATAAGACAACCGGAAACAGACTATTTACTCATTCCAAGCGCTACTACCCAAAAAAGAAAATATATTCCTATTGGGTTTATGAATAAGGACGTTATTTCAACGAATTTAAATCTAATAATATCAAATGCTAATTTATACCATTTTGGTGTTTTAACATCTAATGTTCACATGTGTTGGATGAGGGCGGTATGTGGTAGATTGGGAGATAATTATAGGTATTCTATAAAAATCGTTTATAATAATTTCCCTTGGCCGACACCTACAGCAGAGCAACAGGCAAAGATAGAAAAGACGGCGCAAGCTATACTTGACGCACGCGCATTATATCCCGATTGCTCTCTTGCAGACTTATATGACGAATTGACTATGCCTCCCGAACTGCGTAAGGCACATCAGGAAAATGACCGAGCAGTAATGCAGGCTTACGGATTTGATGTAAAGTCCACAACGGAAAGTTCTTGTGTAGCAGAACTTATGAAAATGTATCAGGAATTGACAAAATAATGATTTTTAAGATTTTGACTTAATGTGAGCCTAGTAAGGATGTCGAAAAATATTGAAATATAAAAGGTGGTATTGAATAACAGTGGATAAGAAACAAGAAGTTTTAACTTTATTTGATCAGAAAGGTATATATGGAAAAATAAAAGATGTTTCGTTTGAAAATTTTCAAAAATGGATGGGTAGCGAAGCACCTTCAAGTTTGGATTTGTATTGTCCAAAATGCAAAGTGAATAAAACATTTGTGAAAGGTCAAAATGAGGTAAGTGGTCTTTTTGGAAGATTTTGGAATAATGAGCAGTGGAATTATGGCTTGAAAAGTATTGTTTTTTCGTGTCCTACTTGTAGGGAAAAAATTCTTTATACTTTTCTCTATAATAATGATTGTGTAATTAAAATTGCCCAATATCCATCATTGTATGATGTGAGTCGTGATGAATTGAAAAAATATCAAAAAAATGATTTGATTGATAAAGAAAGTTTTGAGGAAATATATAAAGCTGAGATTTGTGCAAGTGAAAATTATTTTGTTGCGTCCTATACATATATGCGTCGAGTTTATGAAA
>SVKJ01000012.1 GCA_015068525.1 Oscillospiraceae bacterium
CGGTTAATTCTTTGGAACTTCCATTGTTGTTCTGGCATCATCAGATTAACCATTTGTCCGCCGATAGAACCTGCTTCTCTTGCTGTTAAATCACCATTGTAACCATTTGATAAATTAACACCAACTTCAGAAGCAGCTTCCATTTTAAATTTTTCAAGACCTGCTTTTGCCTGTGGTACTAATGTTTTTTTAGCCATTTTCATTTCACCCCTTTAATAATTTTTAAGTAATGAGTAAATTCATTACACTATTATTATTAAACATATTTCAAAATATATTAGAGGTAATTTTATGAAATTCTTAAGATTATTTTTTTGATTTTAACCTTTTTCTTAATAGAACCATCTCAAGATCTTTTTTATTATAAGGTATAAGCGGGTATAAATAGCCTTTATTATTAATAGCCCTTGTTGTACATAATATAACCACTGCAAAAACCGTTCCTCCAATCAGTCCATACAACCCGAAGAATTCAGTTAAAATAGTTGTAATTATTCTCATAAATTTTAATGCATACCCCAATTCAACACTTGGTTGTGCAAAATTAGCAAGTGCAACTATAGACATATAAAGAATAGTATCAGGGACAAACCACCCTGTTTTAACAGCAAATTCACCTAAAAGCAATGCTCCTATAATACTGAAGGAACTAACAAGGCTGTTTGGAGTATTCACGGATGCAATTTTCAAGCCATCAATTGCAAATTCAAGAAGCAAAATCTGTATAATAAGAGGTACACTGTTTCTTTCGGCAATTTTTATTACACTAAGCCATTCGGGAACTAAGTTTTCATTATTCATAAAAAACAACCACAAAGGAATGAAAAAGTACGATGCAAGGAAAAATATATTTCTTATTATTCGTAAGTATCCACCAATAACAGGAGGAAAATAAAAGTCTTCTGCTGCCTGAACAAAATCGAAAATTGAAGTAGGAAGTATTATTGCAAGAGGTGAATTATCGACAAACACAACAATTTTTCCCTCTAAGATTGACGCCGCAGCCACATCAGGCCTTTCGGTATATCTTACTTTAGGATAAGGGTTTAATACTGATTTTCTTGTTATTGTTTCAACAAGTCCCTGTTGTGCCATTGTTATACTTTTAATTTTAATGTTATCGATTTCATCTTCAACTTTTTTTAAAAGTTTTTTATCTACCAGATCATCAATATAACCGACAGCAACGTCAAGTTTACTTCGTTCGCCTAATTCTTTAATTTTAAATATAAGTTTAGGATCTCTTATTCTCCTTCTTACAAGTGCCGTATTTACAACGATAGTTTCTACAAAACCATCTTTCGAACCTCTCAAAGTTTTTTCTTTGTCAGGTTCTTCTGTTGTTCTTGAAGGATAACTTCTTAAATCAATAAAAATTGCATCGGAATATCCATCAATAAATAATATAGATTTTCCGCTTAAGAGTTCTTTTATAACATCATCCCATTTATTAGTTGTTTCAACCTCAACATAGGGAAAATGATGATCTATAAAATCCTGCGCACTTTTATATCCTGCCATAACCGAAGGATCTATTGCATATAGAAAGTCCATTATTCTTTGCATAACGCTTCCTTTTACAAAACCGTCAACAAAGTAAAAACACGATTCTTTTCCGCCTATTTTATATTTCTTTTCTAAAATATCAAAACTTTCCGAAACAGGCAGTATGCTTCTTGCCTTTTCTATATTTAAAATCAAACTGCTTTCTATCATAAAAAACACCCTTTTTTATAAAAAAATACTTTAATACATTTATTATGCATTAAAGTATTTAAAAGTATTCTAAAAGCCATAAAACAGTTTTTCAGTTTCTATAAGTAAAAACTGACCTCCCGATATTTCGGATATTTTTTTATTTAAAACATCAAATTTATCATCTTTGCATATACCAAGTATATCTACAGTATCAGAAAATTCTTTTTCCAGTATTATTACATCATAATTTTTAAATTCATTCTCATATTTTCCAAGCAAATGATACGGAATAGATACAACAAATTTTACCGATAATTGTTTAGTTACAATCCCTGACACATTTATAACATCTTTTCCTGCTTTGGAATATGCTTTGACAAGTCCGCCGGTACCAAGCAGTGTACCTCCAAAATACCTTGTAACAACTACACATAAATCCGTCAGTTCTTCTTTTTCTATAACATCAAGTATTGGAGCCCCTGCTGTTTTAGCAGGTTCGCCATCATCAGAACATCTTGATATATTCCCTTCATTCACTTTATATGCATATACATTGTGTGTTGCATCCCAATTCATTTTGCTGATTTTTGAAATAAACGAAAGTGCTTCTTTTTCAGTG
Organism: Oscillospiraceae bacterium; assembly: GCA_015068525.1. Classification (NCBI taxonomy): domain Bacteria; kingdom Bacillati; phylum Bacillota; class Clostridia; order Eubacteriales; family Oscillospiraceae; species Oscillospiraceae bacterium. The sequence continues at coordinate 2,318 of SVKJ01000012.1, forward strand.
CTGACAGGACATATATAACCTATAAATCTTGATTTCTTTTCAATAATTTCACATTCCGCATATTCTTTTACAGTTTTATACTTCTCCATTTTCATACCTTTTAATTTTATTATATATTTCTATATCGCAAACGACTTCCAGATGAAATCCGTCTTCTTTCGATTCTTCTGAAATTATAGTTGATGTTTTATATATAAGCCCCAGAATGTTACCGTCTGAAAACGGGATGGTAACTTTTAACCTTTTTTTAGAACTGAAAATTACTTCTTGAATTTTTTTAATAAGACCATCTATATTTTTATTTTGTTTTACTGAAATATTGACTGAATTCATATCCTGATAATAAAGAGGAGGTTCTTTAATATCGCATTTATTAAACACCGTAATAACAGGTTTATTATCTTCATTCAGTTCATTTATAAGTTTATTTACAACCTCAATGGATTTATCAATTTCATCATTCGAAGCATCCACAAGATGAATAATCAAGTCAGCATACTTAGTTTCTTCTAAAGTAGACTTAAACGCTTCTATCAAATGATGAGGAAGTTTTCTTATAAACCCGACTGTGTCACAAATTATAAATTCCGTTTTATCAGGAAGTGTTATTTTTCTCATAAGCGGGTCTAAAGTTGCAAAAAGTTTATTTTCAACATACGCATCATTACTCTTAGTAAGCAGATTAAGGAGAGATGATTTTCCGACATTTGTATAACCAACAAGTGCAACAACAGGAATAGAATCTTCTGTCCTTTTTTTTCTTATATTACTTCTATGATTTTCTATTTCTTTTAACTCTTCCGTCAGATGTTCTATTTTTCTTCTTATATGACGCCTGTCACTTTCAAGTTTTGTTTCACCCGGCCCTCTTGTTCCTATACCACCGCCCAAACGGGATAGACTCTGCCCTATTCCGGATAATCTTGGCAAGATATATTTAAGTTGTGCAAGTTCAACCTGACATTTGCCTTCTTTTGACTTTGCTCTTAACGCAAATATGTCAAGAATAAGACGGCTTCTGTCAATAACTGAAACACCTAACTGATTTTCAAGATTTTTAGTTATAGAGCCTGATAATTCAGTATCAAAAACAGCCATATTAACATCGTTGGCATCAATAAATTCTTTGATTTCCAAAACTTTTCCGCTTCCGATAAAAGTCGAAGGGTCAATAGTTTTAATATTCTGAATAACCTCACCGACAACTTCACCATTTGCAGTTTTAACAAGTTCACAAAGTTCTTTCATAGATGCTTCATCAGTATCATTAAGGCTTTTATCTCCTATTGATGCACCGATTAAAACTACTCTGTCTTTTCTTTCTTCCATAAATACTCCTATTAAGTCATTTATCATCTGTTATAATATATTCTGATATATCGCTTTCTAAAACTTTTAATGACTTTAAATTAAATTCTTCTTTAAGTTTCTTAATATTTGCTTTCTTATTACCTATAATTTTAGAAACTAATTTTTTGTTACATTTTATAACTATACTGTCTGTATTTAATTTTAAAATATCATCCTTTATTTTATTGTAATAGATGTAACTTTCAACAAGTTCTCTGAACGAAGAATGATATGGTCCATATACGTTATTCTCATTTATATCCTCGCCTGCCATAAGTCCTATTCTTATAACATCAATATTGGCATTTTGAAACTTTGAAAGTAACTTTGCGCTTATTTCAACCGCTTCATCCAAACTGTAAGGTATATATGCTTTACAGTTATATAAGTCATACAATTTTGTTTCTTTTATTACAACAGTCGGATATATTCTAACAAAATCAGGCTTTAATTTTATTATTTCCTCACAAGTAAAAATATCGTCATCATACGTTGAGCCATACATTCCTACCATCATTTGCAGCCCTAAATTAAAATTATATTCGCGAATTTTTTTAACAGCATCTACGGTTTGTTTAGATGTAAGCCCTCTTTTATTCATATTAAGAACATTGTCATTCATAGACTGAACACCAAGTTCAATAGTTGTTACACCTTTTTTTAATAAATTTTCTAAAATATCATAAGAAATATAGTCAGGACGGGTAGAAATTCGTATCCCTTTTATTCTTTTATCATAAAAGAAAGTACCTGCAACATTAAGATACATATTTTGTTCTTCAATATCTATCCCTGTAAAACTTCCTCCAAAAAATGATATTTCAATTTCAGAATTTTCATCGCAAGTTTCAAGAAACGAAGAAATTTTATCTTTAATTTCCTCTTCTTTTTCTTTTTTATAAACACCTGTTATTTTTTTTTGATTACAAAATATACAATCATTAGGACAACCCTGATGACTGACAAAAATGGGTATGTTAATTTTTCTCATTTATACGACCTCTGTATTTTGTACCTGTAGCAATAAAGCATAGCGGTTTTATTAAAGATAAAACATAAATAACAACAAATGAAGTTAAATAAATCAATATAAATCTTAATAACAAAAATAATATTCCACCTTCAGGCTGAATAAAATAATTTAAGTTAAAGAAATTTATAACAAGGTTATGAATAAGATATATCCCAAAAGATGTTTCACTCACTATATTAAGTAACTTAGGACATTTAACATTTTCTTTATTCTTAAATATATCTTTAAAAAGCAAAAATACTGCTATAGATAAAGATGCGGTAAAAATACCTGAATAAACTTTAAAGTTTTCAAAATAACCGTTTTTTAATATATATAAAATATATGTTCCTAATGATATAATAAAAATATCTAAAATAATAAATATAATCAAATATTTCCTTTTAACTTTAAAATCTATATTATGAAGATAATATCCCAAAACAAAAAAACCGACATAACCTCCTATAATATTTAAGTTAAAAGAATAATTAAATGTAACTAAAGATTTATATTCTCCCGGCAAAAAGTTTTGTGCAGTTGTTGCAAGAACACTGAAGACTAACCAGATTAAAAACAAATATAAACTTTGCTTTTTATTAATATTATCAACTAAAATCTTTAAAAATGGCAATATAATATATATAGGAATAAGAGCATACATAAACCACAAGTGAATAGTAACAGGTTCGCTTAAAAAATGTGTTACTCTATATTTTAAAGCGGAAAAATTCAATGTACCATAATATATATATTCGGTTAAGAAATAGTAAATCAAAGCAAATAGTGACCAGAATAAAAATGGTAACACTATCTTTTTTAATCTTATCCTATATAAATCTTTTATTGAACTTGATTTTTCGCCTGACAAAAGCATCGCACCTGATATCATAAAAAATATTGGTACTGAAACGCTAAAAAGCGATGTTAAAATATTAGAAAAATGCCATACCGCTTCATTATATTCAGTTCTTAAAATGTCAGATGCAGTATGTAAAAACACAACTGCAAACATAGAAAATATTCTTAAAAAATCTATATAATAATATTTCTTTTTCATATTTTTATAAGTAAGCATACACTATATGCTTTAATCCCTTCAATTCGTCCTGTAAACCCCATTTTTTCTTCAGTTGTAGCCTTTACGGATATATTATCCTTATCAGTTTCTAAAACATTGGATAAAATATCTCTCATAGAATCTATAAAAGGTGCCATTTTAGGCTTTTCACATACAATAATTGAATCAATGTTCCCTATTTTATAGCCCTTTTCTTTTATCAGCGAATTAACATAAGAAAGAAGTTTAATACTTGATATCCCTTTATATAATTCATCCGTATCGGGAAAATGCTTTCCAATGTCCCCTAACGCCAACGCGCCAAGCATTCCATCCATTATTGCATGAACCAAAACATCTGCATCAGAATGACCTAAAAGACCAAGTTCAAAAGGAATTTCAACACCGCCTATTATGAGTTTTCTATCTTTTGAAAACTTGTGAACATCATATCCAAACCCTATTCTCATTTATATCAAATCCTTTAAATATATTAAATCTTCTTTTGTTGTTATTTTAATATTGGAATAATCGCCAAAAGTAATTTTCGTTTTAATACCCATTGTCTCAAGGATGCTTGTATCATCTGTAAATATACGGTCATTAAATTTATTAAAACCTTCCACAAGCATATTTTTATTAACAACCTGAGGCGTTTGAATATTAACAAGTTTGTCACGGTCTAAGGTTTTATTTACAAATCCGTCATTATCAATTTCTTTTACTGTATCTTTAACTTTAACGCCTAAAGTTGCAGAATTATACTTTATACCATCATTAATAACATTTAAAACGTCTTCTTTTTTAATAAATGGTCTTGCACTGTCATGAATTAAAACATACTCAAATTCTTCCGGTACACACTTAAGTCCTGAGTAAACCGAGTCTTGTCTTAAAGCACCGCCTTTAATTGTTTTAATTACTTTTTTAAAATTGTATTCTTTTATTATATTGGTTGTATATTCAATATCTTCTTCTTTTGTTACAACAATAATATTCTTTATATTATCACAACAAGATAATGTTTTAAGGGAATAATATATAAGTGGTTTATCATTAACTTTTAAAAACTGCTTTTTTATATTATTCATTCTGCTGCCACTTCCCGCAGCAAGCACAATAGCGCAAATATCTTTATTTTGCATAATTTTACTCCAATTAAATATTTATAAGTGATTTTATGTTTTTAGAAAAAATCTTCTCTAAATCTGAATTTTTAAGGTTTAAAGACATAAGCCTTTCATATTCTTTATTAAAATCCCACATTGGATAATCGGTTGCAAATAAAACCTTCTCGATTCCGTATGTATTTATAAGTTTTATAATAGTACTGTCATCCAAAAAATTAAAAGACGAACAAGTATCCACCCAGACATTTTCATCTTTTAAAATTTCCAAAGCCTCCAGCCAAACTGAATATCCGCCCAAATGCGCTGCAATAGGTTTTAATTTCGGAAACCGTTTCATAACGTTCTTAAGTCTTTGAGGATTAGAAAAATCTTTCCTCTTATCCCCTATATGAAAAAGAACAGGCATTTTATCTCCGACTATTTCGTAAATAGTATCCATACTCTTATCATCTATATTTCTCATTTGAAAATCGGGATGAATTTTTATACCTTTTAATCCGTTTTTTAACATTTTATCAAATTCTTCATCCAATTTATCATAATCAGGGTGCATTGTGCCAAAACCGATAAATTTATCAGAATTTTCAACTGTGTTAATTATAAAATCATTTATACTCGGAACTTGCTCAGGTTTAGTAGCAGTTGAATGGATAACTGCTTTTGTAATATTATTCTTATTAAGAATTTCAAGAAGTTCAGCACTCGTTCCCTTACATTTCATTTCAATCCCATAAAAATCACCTATTGCACCAACTGCTTTATTGGCAATTTTTTCAGGATATATATGACAATGTGAATCTATTATTTCCATTATTATGCTCCTTAGTAATCAGCCATATTATTAAAAAAAGATTCTCCCAATGTGATTATCGGAGAATCTTTTTTAATATTTTTAATTATTCTTGACAATCGCAATCTTCACAATCACAGTCGCAATCAAAATCTAAATCAATTTCTTCGCCGCAGTTTGGACAAACTACACCGTCATTAAATAATTCACTGTCTTCAAAACAAATAGTTTCGCCGCAGTTTGGACATTCCAATTCGAAAAATTCAGAGTCTTCATCACAATCACAATCGTCACAACCGCAATCGCAATCACAATCTCCATAAAATTCTTCTTCAAGGCTTCCTAAATCTTCGTCAATTTCATCTATAAGTTCTTGCATTTCAAACTGTTCATCATCAATATCACAAATTGTAGCAGCCATTTCATCAAGAACATCTAAAATTCCGATTATCATTTTGCCTTCTTTTGTTTCATGATTAATCTCTAATCCATCACAAAGACCTTTTAAGTAAGATACTTTTTCTGTTAAATTTTCCATAATATATATCCTCCTAAGATTATGCTCTTTCCATATAAGTACCGGTTCTTGTATCAACTCTTATAACATCGTCAATATCAATGAAAAGCGGAACATTGATAGTAGCACCTGTTTCTAATGTAGCAGGTTTTGTAGCACCTGTAGAAGTATCACCTTTAAATCCAGGTTCTGTTTCGGTAACAACAAGTTCAACAAAGTTAGGTGGTTCAACACCGAATACATTACCTTTGTATATTAAAAGTTTTACCATTTCATTTTCTTTAACAAATTTTAAAGCATCACCTAACTGATTTTCGCTAAGTGGCATCTGGTCGTATGTTTCAACGTCCATAAAATAGAATAACTCACCATCATTATAAAGATACTGCATATCTTTTCTTTCGATATGAGCTTTTTCAAATTTATCTGTTGGTCTGTATGTTTTTTCAACAACACCGCCTGTTATAACGTTTCTTACTTTTGCTCTTACAAAAGCCGCTCCTTTACCAGGTTTTACATGTTGGAATTCAACTATCTGGCATACGTTTCCATCTTCTTCAAATGTAACGCCGTTTCTAAAATCGCCTGCTGTTATCATTGTATAATTCCCCTCTCATATTTTTTTATATTCATACATATTTATTGTAATAAAAAATACCAAAAAAAGCAAGTCTTTTTTACAATATTTATATAATAATAAGGTTTTTATCAATTTTTGCTATAGATTCAGCACCATTATTTGTAATAATATAAGTATCTTCTATTCTTATACCAAATTTATTTTTAAAATAAAGTCCCGGTTCAACTGTTACAACCATACCTTCTTTTAAAACATCTTCACTCTTTGCGCTCAGGGTTGGAAATTCATGAATATCAATACCCACTCCATGCCCTAAAGAATGAATAAAATAATCTTTATATGAAAAACTTTCAATATAATCTCTTGCAATTTTATCAATATCAGAACATTTCACACCTGGTTTTAGTGCTTTGGAAGAAAGAATATGCGCATTATAAACTATATCGTAAATTTTCTTTTTTTCTTCGTTTACAGTGCCAAATGCAACTGTTCTTGTCATATCACTTCTGTATCCATTATAAGTTGCACCAAAATCAAACAATATAAAATCTCCGTCACAAATTTTTTTATTACTTGGAACTCCATGACAGTCAGCACTTTCCTCTTCATTTACAACAATTGTTGAGAAAGCAGGCTCCTCGCTTCCTAACTCATTCATTTTATAGTTAAGAAGTGATGCGATTTTACTGGTAGTATCTCCCGCTTTAATGGTTTTTAATACATATAAAAAGGCTTTTTCACTAATTTCCTGTGCTTTTTTTATATTTTCAATCTCTTCCTTAGTTTTTACAATTCGTAATTCTTTAGTTATATTTTCACAATCGACCAAGTTTATTTTTTCAGACAATTTTTTATAGTTTTTGTGATTTATATATTCAGGATCAATCATTACCTTTTTAAGATTAAGTTCTTTTACCAAATCACATACGCTTTCTATAATTGATTTAGTAACACATACAGGTTCAAATATTTCCTGACGTTCAATCATATATTTATATCTTCCGTCAGATAGAACATAAGATTTATTATTTGTAATTAAAAGCAAAATGTTAGAGGATTTTAATCCTGAAATATATCTTATTTCACTGTCATTTGTAACAATATATCCGTCACAGTTGTTTGTTAGAAGTTTTTCTTTTATTCTTAGAAGTCTTTTATCCATTTATTAGCCCTTCCAGTGCAAGAATATATGAATACGCTCCAAATCCGCTTATCAAGGCTTTTGAGGCTTTTGCAGTCATAAGAGTCTGCCTGTGTTCTTCCCTTTTAAAAACATTGGAGATATGAACTTCAATAGTATCAATGTTAACTGCTTTTATTGCATCTAATATAGCTCCGGAGTAATGAGAATAAGCACCCGGATTTATAATTATACCATCAATTTTACCATAAGCAGAATGAATTGCATTAATAATTTCGCCTTCAATATTACTTTGAAAAAAAGATATTTCACATTTTAATTCTTCTGCTTTTTTTAAAAGCATTTCATTTATACTATCTAACGATAATGTGCCATAAATATCCTTTTCTCTTATACCCAACATATTAAGATTAGGACCGTTAATAACCAAAATTTTTTTCATTATTTATTCATCCTTTCATAACATTCTTTCATATATAAAGCATCAATCCCCTGTGTTCCTGCAGATTCACATATAATAACAGGAGTAAGACCTTTTTTGTATATTATTTCAGCCAAAGGTTCAAACTGAGGGCCATAAACATCATCTGAGAAAGTTAAGTGTTTCACTTCTCCGCCATTTTGAGAATATTCTATTTTAGAAAAATGAGAATGGAATATTTTGAGTCTGTCTTTACCTAATTTATTTTCTATCTTATTTAAAATTTCTTCATAATCCTCTTTTGTTCTGATGCTTCCAAATGTTCTTGAATTAAGATGCCCGAAATCTATTGTAGGAAGAAACGAATCATCAACAAGACAAAGTTCTATAACTTCATCAAGATTTCCTAACTGATTGATTTTTCCCATTGTTTCAGGACAAATATGAATATCATAATACCCTTCACTTTTTGCTCGTTCAATTGTTTTTTTCAAGGTATCCTTTGCATAAAAAAGTGCTTCTTCTCTTGATATTTTAGAGCAAGAGCCACTGTGAACAACAATTCTTTTTGCATCAAGAACTTTCGATATTCTCAGTGAGTCCATTATATATTCAATACTCTTATTTCGCTTTTCTTCCTCAATGCTTGACAAACTTATATAATACTGGCTGTGAACAGAAAGATAAATATTATTTTCTTTTGCTTTTTCACATAACAAAGAAGCAGTTTTTTCCGATATTTTAACACCTTTATTGCATTGATATTCATAAGCATTAAGACCAATTGAATTTAAATACTCGGGCATATCAACAGATGATTTATACCCTGCCTCAGAAAAAGCGAGTGGATTTCCTCCCGGTCCGAATTTTATATCCATATTAATTATCCTCCTACTTATTACTATTTTTATTATATATAATATCATTAAAAATTTCAAGAAAAAAAGCCTTATAAAAGGCTTTTTTTAAGAAGATATTTGTTTTTTCGTTTCTTTTTTAATTATAACAGGTTTTTCAGTCTTTAAAGAAGCCTTTTTTGTAACAATAACTTTTTCAACATTCCTGAGTGACGGAACTTCAAACATAGTTTCCTGCATAATTTCTTCTATAATCGCTCTTAATCCTCTGGCACCTGTATTTCTCTTTATAGCCTCTTTGGCAATGTTTTTAAGAGCATCATCTTCAAACTCTAATAATACACCGTCAAATTCAAATAATTTTTTATACTGTTTAACAAGTGAATTCTTAGGTTCATTAAGCACAGATACAAGCGCTTTTTCATCAAGATTATCAAGAGTAACAATAACGGGTACTCTGCCTATAAATTCAGGAATAAGACCAAATTTAAGTAAATCCTGAGGCATAATCTTCTTAAGAATATTATTTGATTTATCACTCTTTATTATAATATCAGAGTTAAAACCTAATGTACTTTTTCCAACTCTTTGTTCTATGATTTTTTCAATACCATCAAACGCTCCGCCGCATATAAAAAGAATGTTCGATGTATCAATCTGAATAAATTCCTGATGAGGATGTTTTCTTCCACCCTGCGGAGGTACAGAAGCAACAGTACCTTCTAAAATTTTAAGAAGTGCTTGTTGAACTCCTTCGCCGCTAACATCTCTTGTTATAGAAGGATTTTCGCTTTTTCTTGCGATTTTATCAATTTCATCAATATATATTATTCCTTTTTCAGCAAGTTCAACATCATAATCCGCTGCCTGAATAAGTCTTAATAAAATATTTTCAACATCTTCTCCGACATAACCTGCTTCGGTAAGTGTTGTTGCATCAGCAATCGCAAAAGGAACATTTAATATTTTTGCAAGTGTTTGTGCAAGAAGTGTTTTGCCACATCCTGTTGGACCAAGCACCATTATATTACTTTTTTGAATTTCAACATCTTCATATTTTATCTTGGAATTTATTCTTTTATAATGATTATATACAGCAACAGACAGAGCCTTTTTTGCTTCCTCCTGACCAACAACATACTGGTCTAAGATATCCTTTATTTCAGCAGGTTTTAAAAGTGGTCCGTTATCGTTTGAATATTTTTCCGAATCATCTATTTCTGAAAAGACAATTTCATTACAAAGTTCAACACACTCATTACATATATTGGCATTTGGACCTGCAATGATTTTATCAACCATATCAGATGTTTTACCACAAAAAGAGCAACGGCTCTTTTCTATCTTATTTTTATCCATAAATTCTCCTTTTATCTTTTTTCAATAACTTTGTCTATTAAACCATATTCTTTGGCTTCGTAAGCAGACATAAAATTATCTCTTTCGGTATCTTTACAGATAATATCATAAGGTTTGCCTGTATTAGCACTTAAAATTTCATTCAAATGTTTTTTCATTTTTATAATTCTTTCAGCGTGAATCTGAATATCTGTAGCCTGACCTTGTGTTCCTCCTAAAGGTTGGTGAATCATTATTTCACTGTTAGGAAGTGCAAATCTTTTACCTTTTGCACCGCTTGATAATAAAAATGCACCCATACTTGCAGCCATACCAACACAAATTGTCGATACATCAGGTTTAATATACTGCATTGTATCATAAATAGCCATTCCTGCAGTAATTGAACCACCCGGACTGTTAATATAAAAACTTATATCTTTTTCAGGATCTTCTCCCTCTAAAAATAACAATTGAGCAACTATTAAACTTGCTGTTACGTCATTAACTTCTTCTGATAAAAAAATAATTCTGTCTTTAAGCAAACGGGAGTATATGTCATACGACCTTTCACCTCTGCTTGTTTGTTCTAAAACGTATGGTACCAATGCCATAATAATCGCCTCCGTTATAAATTAATTTTAGGCACTCGGAAGTCGAACACCTTATGGTTTAAAATTAGAAATTTCGCTTAATACGGCAGAAATTCCTGCGAATATACGAAAGTATTATCCTTGAAATTTCTTTGTCTAAAACAAAATTTCTGAATTTTAAACTCTTCGACCTTAAACGCAGGGAAATTTCTAAGATTTTTAATGCGAAGGACGATGTCAGGCCGTCGCCTTACGAGGACGCCAAATTAAAAAGATTAAAATTTAACAAGTTTAAGGCATAAGGGGTTCAACTCCCGAGTGCCTATAGTTTTGAGGTTTAAAACCAAAATTTTAAACCTCAATTAAAATACTATTTATCTGCTTTTTTAGTAGTTGTTGTTTTCTTGGTTGTAGTCTTTTTAGCAGGTGCTTTTTCTGTTTCTTTTTCAGCAGTTTTTTTAGTAGTAGTTGTTTTTTTAGCAGGTGCTTTTTCTGTTTCTTTTTTAGCAGTTGTTTTCTTAGTAGCAGGTTTCTTTTCTGCTGTTTCTTCTTCAGCTACAGCATTTTCAACTAAAAATTCAACAGTTTTTGACATTTTAAGATCTTCTTTTAAGTCATCAGGGTTGATAAACTGTTTAATCTTATCAACTTCCATATTATAACTTTCAGCCATCTTAGTTAATTCTTTTTCAACATCTTTTTCAGAAACTTCAATTTTTTCCTTGTTTGCAATTTCTGAAAGTGCTAAAGTCATTTTAACCTGACTTTCTGCTCTGTCTTTAAACTGGTTTTTAAATGCTTCGTTAGTCATACCTGTATATTCAAGATATTTAGAAAGTTCCATACCCTGAGATTGCAGTCTATAACCAAAGTCATTTGCTAAAGATTCACATCTTTCTTCTATCATACAGTCAGGAATTTCAACTTTAACAAGTTCTACAACTTTTTCTAAAACTGCATTTTCAAATTCCTGCTTGGTTCTTTGTTTTGCATTTTCGGTTAATTTCTTCTTAATGTCTGCTTTAAGTTCTTTAAAAGTATCAAATTCACTTACATCTTTTGCAAAATCATCGTCAAGTTCAGGATATTCTTTTTTCGAAATCTTATTTACTTTGATTTTAAATGTTGCATCTTTACCTTTTAAATCTTCAGCATGATATTCCTTAGGGAATTTTACATTTATTTCAGTTTCAACTAATTTAGCACCTAAAAGAGCATCTTCAAAACCAGGTATAAACTGACCTGAACCGATTGTTAAATCAAAGTTTTCAGCTTTTCCGCCCGAAAAAGCAACTCCATCGCAGAAACCTTCATAGTCTATATTAACGATATCGCCTTTTTCAACTTCGCCGTCTTCTTTTTCAATAATTCTTGCTGTTTTTTCTTTTAAAGCATCGATTTCTTTATTTACATCATCACTTTTTACAGTATACTCGTTTTTCTTCGCTTTTATACCTTTATATCCTTTTATTGCCACTTCAGGTTTTAAAGTAACTTTTGCAGTAAATACAAAACCTTCTTCAACACTGATGCTTGTAATATCAACTTCAGGTTTAGAAACAATGTCTAACTTAGAGTCTTTAGCTGCTTCTTCGTATTTTGCAGGAATGATTTCATTAACTGCATCTTCATAAAGCACTTCAACTCCATAATATTTTTCAACCATTTTTCTTGGCACTTTGCCTTTTCTGAATCCAGGAATAGAAAAATACTTTTTATTTTTGTTAAAAGCAAAATCTAATCCTTTTTGAAATTCTTCACTTGAAACAACAATTTCTAAAGTTGCTTCCTTTTTGTTATTCTCTTTAATAGAATAGTTCATTTTAGTTTTCCTCCCTAATATAACTCACTAATTAGATATTATATCATATATTTTTTAAAATTTCTACTATTATTTTACAAAATTTTCTTTGGTGTAAAATTAAGATAATCACTGGATATCAGTTCAAACAAAATCCCATCAATCTCCTCGCAAAAAGCAAGATGATGGCTCCTTGAATGAAGATGACCGTAATAGCATTTTTTTATACCGTATTCCTTTAATATATAATAAAACAAATTGTTGTTATATTTTCCTTCTTTAATAACAGGCGGATAATGCATAAATACAAGCACATCATCAAATCCTGCTTTCTTGGCATCAAGTATTGATTTTTCAAGCCTTCCCGCTTCCCTGTTCTCAATCTTTATTGCCTCTTCAGTTGTAGGCTTTTTTGTTATATCAATACCTTTCGTTCCACATATTGCGACATTTTTATAAGTATAAAAATTATTGTGGAGCATTTTAATAGTTGAAATATTATTTTCATTAAAAAAATTATACAACTTGTTAACTGTAAGAAACCAGAAGTCATGATTTCCTTTTGAAATAATTTTTTGACCGTTCAGATTATCTAAAAATTTAAAATCCAAAACAGCATCTTCTAAATATGTTTCCCACGAAATATCTCCGGGAATAACAACAAGATCGTCTTTTTTTACTAAATTATTCCAATTATATTCAAGTTTCTCTATGTAATCTTTCCATACTCCGCCAAAAACTTCCATCGATTTATTTGTATTAAGAGAAAGGTGCAAATCTGAAATAGTAAATAATGCCATTATATTTTTCTCCTGATGTTATATAATATTAATACGGAGTAAAAAGCTCCTTATTTTAAACAAGAACCTTAAGAAATTCTAAAGTAATTTAAATTACCGGTATTTCTAAAAGCCTTGTTATATTCACAATAAAGAAAGGATTAATACTATGGATAACAAAATTTATTGTAAAGCATGCCACTGCAAATATCACAACGAAAACGACGAATGTGAAGCATCAGAAATTATGGTAGGAAATCCAAGTGCTAGTTGTTCTAAAGAAACTTGTTGCGATACCTTCGTTTCTAAAAATTAGCAAAAAAGCCGGTATATCCCGGCTTTTACATATTAAGCCCCGATTTAACAGTTTTCTTCATTTCTTCTTTTTTGCAAATATTATTAAACTTAATTTTTTTGTCTTTCAGTTCTTTTAATGACTTAGGAATCGTTGTACCTGTCATATCAGATAAGTCCTCAAGTTTGCAAAAATCATTCTTATTTAAATCATAAGTCGGTGAAACTGCACCTATAACGCTGTTTAAAAATTTATAAGGACTTGCAGTTGATGCAATAACAACAGGTTTTAAATCATTTGTTTCAAAAACATATTTATCATATACAGCTTTTGCGACCGCAGTATGAGTATCGATTAGATAGTTATATGTATCAAATGTTTCTTTAATAGTTTCAACTGTTTTTTCATCATCGCAATATCCACCATAAAAATTATCTTTAATAATTTTTTGCATATCTTCGGATATTTTATATTTTCCTTCTTTTGAAAGTTCACTCATATATTTTGAAATCAGTTTATCGTCTTTATCACTTATTTCATACAGCAATCTTTCAAGATTACTTGAAATTAAGATATCCATAGAAGGAGAAACAGTTAAATTAAATTCTCTGTTTTTATCATATATTCCTGTATTTATAAAATCAGTAAGAACATTATTCTTATTTGATGCACAAATTAATTTATCAATCGGAAGTCCCATTTTTTTAGCATAATATGCTGCTAATATATTACCAAAATTTCCTGTAGGAACAACAACATTGATTTTATCTCCGATTTTTATTTTTTCATCTTTACAAAGTGTTATATAAGATGAAAAATAATAAACAATCTGAGGAACAAGTCTTCCAAAGTTTATTGAATTAGCAGATGATAAAACAACACCTTTTTTAAATAATTCATTTTTAAAATCATCATCCGTAAAAATCTTTTTAACTCCATTTTGGGCATCATCAAAGTTTCCGACAACACCGTTAACCAGGACATTATCTCCTTCCTGTGTTATCATTTGTAATTTTTGAATATCAGAAACTCCATCTTTAGGATAAAAAACTATTATTTTAGTTCCTTTAACATCTTTAAAGCCCTCTAAGGCAGCCTTACCGGTATCTCCTGATGTCGCGACAAGTATTGTAACCAGTTTGTCCTCTCCTGTTTTTTTAACAGAGGTGGTAAGAAGATGAGGAAGAAGTTGTAATGCCATATCTTTAAAAGCACAGGTTGGTCCGTGCCATAATTCCAAAAAATGCACTCCGTCTTTAAGTTCATATAACGGAGCAATTTCTTCCGTTTCAAATTTTTCTTTTGAATAAGCAGAATTAATACAATTATCAAGTTCTTCACTGCTAAAATCAGTAAGATATTTTGACAAAACAAATTTTGCAATATCATTATAACTTTTATTTATTAAGTTTTCTATTTCATTAAGTTCAACCTGAGGAAAAGACTCAGGAACAAACAAACCACCTTCAGAAGACAAACCTTGCTTTATAGCCTGTGCGGAAGAAACTTTTAAATTATTATCTCTTGTACTTGAAAATAACATTTTATTCTCCTTCTCCGCACGAATGACAGTTAGAGCAACATCCAGTGCATCCTGTAATTTTAGATGTATCCATTCCGTTTCTTTCGTAGTAATCAAGTATTGCTGCCTTTATAGCTTCTTCAGCTAAAACGGAACAATGAATTTTAGGTGCAGGTAATCCGTCAAGAGCCTCAATAACAGCTTTATTTGTTATCTCTAAGGCATCTTCAACTTTTTTCCCTTTAACAAGTTCAGTTGCCATACTGCTTGTTGCAATAGCAGCACCACATCCAAAAGTTTTAAATTTAACATCTTTAATAAAACCATCTTCAATGTCCATATATATTTTCATAATATCTCCGCATTTAGCGTTTCCTACTTCGCCAACTGCGTTTGCGTTTTCAATTTCTCCGACATTTCTCGGATTTGAAAAATGATCCATTACTTTATCACTATACATTTTCTTTATTCCTTTCTACACTCTCATATAAAGGAGACATCGCTCTGAGTCTTGCAACAATTTCCTTTAATTTTTCTATAATATAGTAAACTTCTTCTTCAGTATTAAAATCACCAAATGTTATTCTGAGTGACCCGTGTGCTATTTCATGAGGAAGCCCGATAGCAAGCAGCACATGAGATGGGTCAAGCGAACCAGATGTACACGCTGAACCGCTTGACGCACATATACCAACTAAATCAAGGGATAAAAGCAACGCTTCACCTTCAATAAACCTAAAGGAAATATTTGCATTGTTGCAAAGTCTTTGGGTTCTGTGACCGTTAAGTCTGACATAAGGGATTTCCTTTAAAACTGTATCTATATATAAATCTCTTAATTTAGATATTTTTTCTGCCTTTTTATCTATATTAGAAACTGCTAATTCCATCGCTTTACCAAAGCCGACAATACCTGCGACATTTTCAGTCCCGGCACGTCTGCCTTTTTCCTGACCGCCGCCGTGAATATATGGGAAAAGTTTAACACCTTTTTTAACATAAAGGGCACCGACACCTTTAGGTCCGTATATTTTATGAGCAGTAACTGACATTAAATCTATATTAAGTTCTTTAACATCTATTTTAACATTTCCGACTGCTTGTACAGCATCGGTATGAAATAATATATTATGTTCTTTTGCGATTTCACCAATTTCTTTAATAGGCTGTATCGTTCCAATTTCATTATTTGCAAAAATAATTGAAATAAGAATTGTTTTATCGCAAATTGCATTTTTAAGTTGATTTAAATCAATAAGACCGTTTTCGTCAACATCAAGATATGTTACTCTAAAACCGTTCTTTTCTAAGAATTCAGTTGTATGAAGAACTGCGTGATGTTCAATCTTTGTTGTAATAATATGATTGCCTTTATCCTTCATAGAATCTGCAATGCCTTTAATTGCCCAGTTGTCTGCTTCAGATGCACCTGATGTAAATATTATTTCTTTAGGGTCTGCATTAAAAGCATTTGCAATTTTTTGGCGTGCATTTTCTATAGCACGTTTTGAATTAGAAGCAAACTTATAAATAGATGATGGGTTACCATATTCTCTTTCTAAATACGGCATCATTTCATCAATAACTTCTTTTTTCAATCTGGTTGTTGCAGCATTATCCACATATATAAATTTATCCATATTTTTACATACCTTCTTGTAAATATTATTAACTAATTATATAATACACTATTTTTTTCTATTTTACAACTGTTTAATTATAAAATATTATTAAATATTTTAAAAATTTTTTATGACTTTTATACTAAAATATGGCTTGATTGATTATAAAAACTGTTATATAATAAAGTAAAACGTTTAATGAAAGGAATAATTATGAAGATTTTTGATACGATTTGCGCAATTTCAACGCCCATTGGTACAGGCGGAATTTCTGTTATAAGAATAAGCGGTGAAAATGCTTTTTTGATTTCTCAAAAAATATTTAAATCAAAGTATGGAAAAACAATAGATGATATGAAAAGTTTTTCTATTCTTTTTGGGAATATATATGATAAAGATGGTCATGAAATTGATGAGGTTCTATTATCAAAATTTGAGGCTCCCAACTCATTTACGGGAGAGAATGTCATCGAGCTATCCTGTCACGGAGGTATGGCTGTTACAAAAATGATTTTAAAAGAGTTAATACGTGCAGGTGCGCGCATGGCTGAAAACGGTGAATTTACAAAAAGAGCATTTTTAAATGGGAAAGTTGATTTATCTCAGGCAGAAGCAATTATTGACATCATAAATGCAAACGATGAATATAATGTTTATTCAGGCGAAAATCAATTAAAAGGAAAACTCTCTGAAAAGATAAACTCTATAAGAGAAAGTTTAATAAATGCAACCGCATCTATTATTGCAGTTATTGACTATCCCGAAGAAGACATTGACGAAATTACAACAAAAGATATTGTAAATGTTTTAGAATCATCGAAGGATAAAATAAATGAACTTATTAAAACATATAATACAGGTAAAATAATAAGAGAAGGGGCAAAAATCGTTATTGCAGGAAAACCTAATGTCGGGAAATCTTCTCTTCTTAACGCACTATTAAAAGAAAATCGTGCCATTGTAACAAATATTGCAGGTACTACAAGAGATACTTTGGAAGAAGTAATTAATATTGACGGTCTTAAAGCAAATATTGTTGATACAGCAGGAATAAGAGAAAGTGATGATATTGTTGAAAGTCTTGGGATTGAAAAAGCTTATGAGATGATAGATGAAGCCGATCTTATATTATTTATTATTGATTCATCATCTCAACTTTCAGATGAAGACATAGAAATTGCAAATAAAATTAAAGATAAAAACACTTTTGTTATATTAAATAAAACAGATTTAAATAATAAATTTGATATTACACCTGTAAAAGAAATAATAAACAATGCAAAATATATCGAAACAAGTGCAAAAGAATTAACAGGTATTAATGAGCTTACAGACCTGATTAAGCACTCTATTTTAAATGGCGAAATAAATATAAAAGAAAATTTATATATAACAAATGAAAGGCATTTTGAAAAATTGACTATTACCCTTTCATATATTGAAAAAGCTATTAATGATATTAAATCCGGCGTTTTTCCTGATATAGTATCAATAGAGATTGAAAATGCAATTTCGGAACTTGGCGAAATCACAGGACTTACTGTAAGCGAAGAAATTATCAGTAACATTTTCTCAAGATTTTGTCTTGGCAAATAACAATAATTAATATAAAAAACAACAAATCATCAGATTTGTTGTTTTTCATAGGGATAGGAAAAAAGTTTCAGAATGGACAAACTTATTTAAGAATTTATCTTAAAGAACATTTTCAATAATTTACCAACAAATTTAGTAGGTTTATAAACAACAATTTTCATAAAAGCCCTCCTTTTTACCGACAATTCTTAAATACTAAAAAGCCTATGTATATAACTATTAAAGTCAGTATAATTACAAGAAACTCCATAGGCAGAATAAAACTTATAATTAAACCGATTCCAAAAATCATAAGTAATATTCCAAGTCCTTTACCCCAACAGTTCCACATAATTACACACCTTTATTTGTTATTTCTACTATATTATATTAAACAAAAATAAAAATGTTAAAAAACCCATATTAATTTTATAAAATATCAATATACTCACCGTTTAATGCCTTGTTCATACTTCTTAACGCACAAAACTTGCCACACATAGAACAACTTTCTTCAATTTCAGGTTTTCTGTCATCACGTATTTTCTTTGCCGTTTCAGGATCAATAGAGTATTCCCATTGTTTTTCCCAATCAAAATTTCTTCTTGCATCAGCCATTTTATCATCAATATCTCTCGCATGCGGAATCTTTTTTGCAATATCGGCTGCATGTGCTGCAATTTTCGATGCAATAATTCCTTGTTTTACATCATCTACATTCGGGAGAGCCAAGTGTTCTGCCGGCGTTACATAACAAAGAAATGCTGCCCCATTAGACGCCGCTATCGCTCCACCGATTGCAGAAGTTATATGGTCGTAACCGGGTGCAATATCCGTTACAATTGGACCCAGCACATAAAACGGTGCTCCCATACAGATTGTCTGTTGAAGTTTCATATTGGATTCAATCTGATCAAGAGGCATATGACCCGGGCCTTCTACCATAACCTGAACATCTTTTTCCCAAGCACGCTTTGTAAGTTCTCCAAGTCTTACTAATTCTTCTATCTGGCAAACATCACTTGCATCTGCAAGACATCCGGGCCGACAAGCATCTCCAAGTGAAATGGTTACATCATATTCACGGCAAATATCAAGTATTTCATCATAATATTCATAAAACGGATTTTCTTCACCTGTCATGCTCATCCATGCAAATACAAGTGAGCCTCCACGAGACACAATATTCATCTTTCTTTTATGGTTCTTAATCTGTTCTATTGTTTTTCTTGTGATACCACAATGGATAGTTACAAAATCAACACCATCTTGTGCATGAAGTCTTATAACATCAATAAAATCCTTTGCGGTAAGTGTACTTAAATCTCGTTGATAATGTATTACACTGTCATATACCGGAACTGTTCCTATAATCGCCGGACATTCTCTTATCAATTTTTGTCTAAATGGTTGAGTATTTCCATGAGAAGACAAATCCATTATAGCCTCTGCTCCCATATTTACTGCTGCCATAACCTTTTTAATTTCGATATCATAATCTTTGCAGTCTTTGGAAACGCCTATATTTACATTAATTTTTGTGCGCAGCATTGAGCCTACTCCATTTGGATCAATACAGGCATGTAATTTATTTGCACAAATTACAACCTGACCTTTGGCAACAAGTTCTCTGATTTCCTCAGCTGTTCTGTATTCCTTTTTTGCAACCACCTTCATTTCAGATGTTACAATACCTCTTTTTGCAGCATCCATTTGTGTTGTATAATTTCTCATTAAATCACTTCCCTTCAATCAGTTCTTTCCCTCAGCAAAATATGATTTTAGATCAAAATTGTGCATCAATGGTCCGGAGCCTTGTCCTAAATCAAGCTGTGCTAAAATAGCATTCGAAATATATTCCTTTGCTCTTTGCACAGACTCAACAAGTGTGAATCCTTTGGCAAGATTTGATGCGATAGCAGAAGATAAGGTGCATCCTGTACCATGTGTATTTGGATTATCTATTCGTTTTCCCTTGAACCAACGATATTCTTTGTTTGCATATAAAAGATCATTTGCATCATTTATGCTATGTCCGCCTTTTAAAAGTACAGCACAACCAAACCTGTCACCAATAAACCTTGCTGCCAAAAGCATTTCTTTTTTTGTTTGAATATTTATACCTGACAGAACACATGCTTCTTTTATATTAGGCGTAACTATAGTTGCCAATGGAAAAAGTTCATTTGTAAGTGTTCTAACCGCATCTGTTTTAATAAGTGCAGAGCCACTCGTTGCTATCATAACAGGATCGAGAACAACATTTTTTACTTCATAAAGTTTTAGACTGTCCGCAACAACATGAATTAGTTCACCTGAAGATATCATTCCTATTTTAACGGCATCAGGATAAATATCCTCAAAAACGGAATCCAATTGTTGTTTTAAAAAATCAGGAGTTGACTCCATAATTGCTCTAACACCTGTTGTATTTTGAGCAGTAAGTGCTGTTATAACACTCATTGCATAAACACCATTCATTGTCATAGTTTTTATATCGGCTTGAATACCTGCCCCACCGCTTGAGTCACTTCCCGCAATTGTCAATGCAGTTTTCATTTTTTCTCCTCACTTTAAAATAACTTTTTTTGTTTCTTCCTTTAAATTTTTTGTTGCCAATTCAATATCATCCGATGCAAATATTGCGCTAATTACTGCTATTCCAGAAATTCCGCTATTTTTAAGTTTTGATACATTGTCAACACCAATTCCACCAATTGCAACTACAGGAATATTGACGGCAGTGCATATTTCTTTTAATGTATCAAGACTTACATTATCCGCATCCAATTTTGAACCAGTAGGAAAAACAGCACCTACACCAATATAATCAGCACCTTCTTTTTGAGCATACAATGCCTGTTCAACGGTTTGTGCTGATACGCCGAGTATCTTATCATTTCCAAGAATTGCTCTTACATTTTCGGCTTTCATATCACTCTGCCCTACATGAACACCATCTGCATTTATTTTTCTTGCAATTTCAACATTATCATTGATAACAAAAGGAATGTTGTACTTTTTACAAAGTATTTGTATTTCTAACGCTTCATTTAAAAAACTTTTTTCATCAAGGTTTTTCTCACGAAGTTGAACAAAGGTTACTCCGCCTTTTATTGCTTTCTCAACTTGTTCATACAAAGTTTCTCCATTAAGCCATGTACGGTCAGTTACTGCATATAAAAGCAATGATTTTTTATCGCACTTCATATTTTGCTCCTTTATTAAGTTTATCTGCATTCATATTGTATATTGCATCTATAATGTGATTACGAAGGCTTGAATTACCCTCATTGTCTTTCATATTTGACACTCCAATTTCCCCTGCAAGTCCCATAAGACACACTGCTGTCGCAACTGCTTCGGTTATATTATCAGGATTTGCAACTGCGTATGCTGCAGCAAGTCCTGACAGCATACATCCTGTTCCTGTAATACGACTCATCATTGGAGAACCATTACGAATTATATAACACTTTTCGCTGTCAGATACCAAATCTATAGCACCTGTTATTGCAATAACTGCTCCCGTCTTTTTGGAAAATGCTTTTGCAAACTCTATCATACACTCAAGATTTTCTTCTGTTACAATATCTGCATTATCAGCATCAACACCTTTGGTTGTTCCGAATCCTGATACAAGAGTTTTAATCTCCGATATATTCCCTCTTATAATATCAGGTTTAATTTTATCCATAATATCAAGTGCAATTTCAGTTCTTAATTTACTTGCACCTGCACCAACAGGGTCAAGAAGTACAATATGCCCAAGTTCCTTTGATTTTTTACCGGCAATAAACATTGCCTCTATACTTCTCTTATTCAGTGTTCCAATATTTATATTAAGTCCTCCGCAAATAGATGTAATATCCATAACATCATCAGGTTCATCAGACATAATAGGGCTACCTCCTGATGCAAGCAGTGTATTTGCAACATCATTAACTGTAACATAGTTCGTGATGTTATGAATTAGGGGTGTTTTTTCCTTCACATTTTCAAGACATTTTCCAAACATAATTTACCTCTTTCTCCGAATTTATTTCGGCTTTAAATTTTATTAATTTAACAGCAGGATTTGCAAACAAAAAAGAGGACACCGACTTGGCATCCTCCAACATTTACTATAATTTTAGAACACATATCAGGCATCCCTACGTTGGCATTATCCAAATCAGGTTATCGGTCGAAGGTCACACCTTCCTCTCAGCCTGTCATACAAGCTCCCGCTATTTTATTTCACTTTTATATATAAAAAAGAAGCCACCGATTTGGCAGCTTCATTAATTCGTGTATTTCTTATAATATTACACAGACATTCCTACGTTGGCATTATCCAAATCAGGTTATCGGTCGAAGGTCATACCTTCCTCTCAGCCTGTAACACAAGCTCCCGCTTCTTTAATATTCATTTAAATATTATTTAATCATACTTGCAACTTCGTCAGCAAAGTTATCTTCTTTCTTTTCTAAGCCTTCGCCTTTTTCAAGTCTTGCAAAAGATTTAATTTCAATTTTTCCGCCAAATTCTTTTGCTTTGGCTTCAACATATTTTTTAACTGATAAATCAGGATCTTTAACATATTCCTGGTCAAGTAAACATACTTCTTTATAGAATTTGTTAATTCTTCCCATAACCATTTTTTCAGCAATATTCTGAGGTTTACCTTCATTTAAAGCCTGAGCCATAAGAATTTCCTTTTCTTTTTCTACGATTTCAGAAGGAACTTCTGACTGGCAAACATACTGAGGTTTAACAGCAGCAATCTGCATTGCAATATCTTTACCAAACTCAGCAAAACCAGGATTTGATGCAACGTCTGTATCAAATTCAACTGCAACACCGATTCTTCCGCCACCATGAATATAAGTAGCAACTGTACCAGCATATCTTACGAATCTTCTTATGTTCATATTTTCGCCGATAACTAAGATTTTTTCTCTTAAAGCATCAGCAACTGTATTTTCTGCATCATATTTTAATTCGTTTAATGCTTCAATATCTGCAGGGTTTTCTTTAGCAACGATTTTTGCTAAGTTTGAAACAAATTCAACAAAACTTTCATTTTTAGCAACGAAGTCTGTTTCAGAGTTAACTTCAATTAACGCTGCAACTTCGTCGTCTCTATAATCAGCAACAATACCTTCTGCGGCAATTCTTCCTGCTTTTTTCTGAGCAGCAGCAAGACCTTTTTCTCTAAGGATTTCAGTTGCTTTTTCCATATCACCGTTTGCTTCTGTTAATGCTTTTTTACAGTCCATCATACCACAACCGGTTGATTCTCTTAATTCTTTAACCATAGCTGGTGTAATCATAACATTAATCCTCCAATATATGTGATTATTCTTCTGTAGATTCTTCAGTTTCTTCTACTGTTTCAACCAAGCTGTCAACACCCTGTCTGCCTTCGATAATAGCATTAGACATTGTTTCAGCAATAAGTTTAACTGCACGGATAGCGTCATCGTTACCAGGGATAACGTAATCAACTTCATCAGGGTCACAGTTAGTATCAACTATAGCAACTACAGGAATACCTAATTTTTTTGCTTCCAAAATAGCATTTTTTTCTTTTCTTAGGTCAACAACAAATAATGCTGCAGGTAACTTTTTCATATTTTTGATACCGCCTAAGAATTTTTCTAATTTTTCTCTTTCGCCTTTAAGTTTAATAACTTCTTTTTTAGGTAATAAATCAAAAGTTCCGTCTTCTTCCATTTTTTCTAATTGGAAAAGTCTGTCAATTCTTTTTCTTATTGTTTTGAAGTTTGTAAGCATACCACCAAGCCATCTTGCGTTAACATAGTACATGCCAACTCTTTCAGCTTCTTCTTTGATAGCGTCAGTTGCTTGTTTTTTGGTACCTACGAAAAGGATTTCTCCGCCTTCAGCAGCAATGTCTCTTACAAAGTCATATGCTTCAACAATTTTTTTAACTGTTTTCTGAAGGTCAATGATATAAATACCATTTCTTTCTGTGAAGATGTATTCACCCATTTTAGGATTCCATCTTCTTGTCTGATGTCCAAAATGAACACCTGCTTCTAAAAGTTGTTTCATTGAGATTACGCTCATGTTTTTTTCCTCCATTTTTGGTTATTATTTTCCTCCGGACTACTCATCTAATATAAGAACCATTATTCAGGCACCCTCTTAAATTATCATAATCCGTGCGCATTAGCCATAATATTATACCAAACATTTTTTAAAAATGCAATAGTTTTTTTATATTTTTTCCTGTAAATGAAATTTTATCCTGCGGGCCAACCCAATTCTCTTCCTGCAATCATATGAAAATGTATATGGAATACAGTCTGCCCTGCTATTTTATTGCAATTTGATACAATTCTGTATCCATCTTCTGCAATTCCCTTTTCTTTTGCAATATTTTTAGCAGCTAAGAATATTTTACCTATAAGTTCACAATCTTCCTCTTTGACATCGTTAATTGTGCTTATATGCTTTTTAGGGATTATAAGCACATGAACAGGTGCAGTAGGACTTATGTCGCAAAATGCGTAGACATATTCATCTTCATATACCTTTTGAGATGGAATTTCACCGTTTATAATTTTACAAAACAAACAATCCATAATAATTATCCTTTCACTTGATTTTCTACAATTTCAAGTGCTTTTTTGAAAGCATCATCTATTTTAGCAAGATCTTTTCCTCCGCCCTGTGCCATATCAGGTTTACCTCCGCCTGAGCCTCCTGCAACAGCCGTTACTTCTTTTATAATCATACCACAATGTATGCCAAGAGATACGGCGCTCTTTGTAGCACTTGATAAGAACATTATTCTTCCGTCTTCAACGCCACACAAAACTGCAACACATGGCTCGTCTTTCGCATTTTCCTTAATAGCATCACTTAACGAACGAAGAGAGTTAACATTAACATTTTCCTGTTTTGCAACAATAACTTTAACGCCTTTTACAACCTGGCTGTTATCCATAATGTCGGAAACTGCACCTTTTGAAAGTTTCTGCTGAAGGCTTTCTATCATTTGTTTATTTTCTTTGTTTTCATTAAATAAAGCAGTTGCTTTTTCAGGTAAATCAAAAGGATTATTTATTTTAAATATTTTTGCTGTATCGTTTAATACTTTTATATTCTCATTAAAGAATTTAAGGAAATTAACACCTGTTGCCGCTTCAATTCTTCTTACACCTGCAGCAACCCCGCTTTCAGATAAGATTTTAAAGAATCCAACCTGAGCAGTATTTTTTAGATGTGTTCCTCCGCAAAATTCTTTTGAAAAATCACCCATTGATACAACTCTTACTGTTTCACCGTATTTTTCTCCAAATAAAGCCATAGCGCCCGATTTCTTTGCTTCTTCTATATTCATTAGTTTGCAATCAATGTCCATAGAATCAAGTATTGCTTTGTTGACAAGCTCTTCAACTTTACAGATTTCTTCATCGGTCATTGCTTCAAAATGAGAAAAGTCAAATCTTAATCTGTCAGAAGAAACAAACGAACCCGCTTGATTTACATGGTCGCCAAGAACTGTTTTTAATGCTTTTTGCAATAAATGAGTAGCAGAATGATTTCTTGCGGTTGACATTCTTGTTTCTTTATCAACTGTAAGTTTTACATTATCTCCTACTGAAATAATTCCTTTTTCCGCTTTAACAGAGTGACCTATTTTACCTTCGGAATATTTAACAGTATTTACTACAGATAATTCACATTTTTCTGAAATGATTGTACCAATATCTCCTGCCTGTCCTCCGCTTTCGCCATAAAATACTGTTTTATCAGTAATAACAATTGCTTCTTCGCCTGCAACAAGTTCAGATACTTTTTCGCCATCTTTTATAATTGCGATAATTTTAGCATCGCAGGAAAGATTATCATATCCTATAAATTCGCAATTATCTAACTCTTTTAGCATTTTAGCAATATCATTTTCCCAGCCGAGTGTAGATGTATCTCCTCTTGCATTTTGGGATTGTTCTCTTTGCTTTTTCATTTCTTTTTTATAAGTTTCTTCATCAACATCAAATGAATTTTCACTCATAATTTCTTTTGTCAAATCAAGAGGAAAACCGTATGTATCATGAAGTTTAAACGCAGTTTCTCCGTCTAATGTCGTGATATTTTTCTCTTTCATTGAAGATATAATATCATTAAGAAGAAGCATTCCTGAATCAATTGTTTTATAGAATTTCTTTTCTTCTACGCTAATTATCTTTTTGATATATTCCTGATTTTCATAAAGTTCACTGTAAGCATCTTTTGACTGAGAAATCACAACATCTGCTAAATCAGTTAAGAACATATCTTTTATACCAAGAAGTTTTCCATGCCTTGCTGCTCTTCTTAATAACCTTCTTAAAACATAACCTCTGCCCTCATTTGAAGGAATAACACCGTCACTTATCATAAATGTTGTACTTCTTATATGATCGGTAATTACACGGATAGAAACGTCATCTTTCGCATTTTCTCCGTATTTTTTATTACTTATTTTACAAACAGTATCAAGAATACTTCTTATAGTATCAACTTCGAACAGGTTATTTACGCCCTGCATAATAACTGCAAGTCTTTCAAGACCCATACCAGTATCTATATTAGGCTTTGCAAGTTTATTATAATTACCATTTTCATCTTTATCAAACTGAGTGAAAACAAGATTCCAGAATTCAACAAATCTGTCACAGTCACAACCTATTTTACAATCAGGCTTGCCGCAACCACATTCTTCTCCTCTGTCAAAATATATTTCTGAACATGGACCACATGGACCTTGCCCGATTTCCCAGAAGTTATCTTCTTTGCCCATTCTGACAATTCTGTCAGGAGCAACGCCGACTTTCTTAGTCCATATATCAAATGCTTCATCATCATCAAGATATATAGTTACCCACAATTTATCAACAGGCATTTTCATAACCTTTGTTATAAATTCCCACGCCCACTGTGTTGCTTCTTCTTTAAAATAATCTCCAAAAGAAAAGTTGCCTAGCATTTCAAAAAATGTACCATGCCTTGCTGTTTTACCAACATTTTCAATATCCGGTGTTCTGATACATTTCTGACATGTTGTAACTCTTGTTCTCGGGGGAACTTCCTCTCCTGTGAAAAACTTTTTAAGAGGTGCCATACCTGCATTTATTAAAAGTAAAGACGGATCATTATTCGGTACAAGTGAAAAACTTTTCATTTTCAAATGACCTTTACTTTCAAAAAACTTAAGATATTCTTCTCTGATTTGATTTAAGCCTAATTTTTCCATATATAAAACCCCTTTACTGTGTTAAACCGTATTTTTCTTTAAATTCCTGTTTTCTCTTGGCACTTATATATAACATACATCCAATAATCATAATAAAAATCATGTCAAAAGTTACATTATACATAGCCATTGTTCTTGATATATCAACAAGTCCTGATGTTATCATCGGAACATTGAATAAAACAATGTTCATAATAGATAATGATACGCCAAGCACCAGATATCCTTTATTAAATATTTTCTTATATGCGATAAGCATACCAATAAGAAGTAGCGGAATTAAATATATAAACCATAATGTTTTAGGGAAAAGTTTGGATTTAATAAGATTATAAATTCTAAAACCACCCGCAACATCATAAGGACTTTTTCCGCTTGATAATGAAAAATTACCTGCATATTTAGGATAAGTTTCAAAAGCATTCCAACCAACATATTTAAACTGTTTTACATATTCTGAAGGATTGGATAAATAATATTTAAATATATCAGAATACGAAACCTTATTTAAAACATCTTCCTTAAACTTTTCGGTTTTAATATCAATATCCAGTTTATCAAATTGGTTTTTACCTGCTAAAGATATATAATTTTTATCAACATTTAACTTATCAAGAGTTTTGCCCGGATTTTTATTTTCATATAATATTCCGTAAAAAATACTATGGAATTTATCAGTATCTTCGTTTTGATAATCCGAGTAATTTAAAACAGGATAAATAATAAATAAAAGTGAAAGTATTCCTACAATTATTCTATAGGTAATTGATTTTCTCTTATAAATCAAATAACCAGCCATAAAAACAAATGGAATGATAATAAAGAACATATTCGCTTTTAATCCGCATAAAATAAGTGGCACCAAACAAAAAACAACAGATGTAGGAAGTTGAGGCTTATTGGAATTTATAAGTTTTATATATAAACTTACTTCAAATACCAAAAGCACATAAAACATTCCCTCAGCATACAGTGTGTTAAGATACACAAGATACGACAAGTCAAATACAACAAAAATAATAAGCACCGCAAATATTGTATCAAGCACTTTATTTCCAAAATTAACATATTTATTAAGGTAAAAAACGCTGATTAAAAGCAGTATTAAATATATAAACGATAATATCCTTATATCAAAATAATCTGAAAAAGCATCACATAATGCAACAAGAGGTCTGATAACTTTATACATTGAACCGTTTATAACAGTTGGGTTTTCCAAAATAGAATAACCTGTATAAAAATATCCGTCATTAGCGCCCTGAAGCCCGACTGCAGTTTCAAAAGATGAATTGTTTCCCGCGTGATTCAAACCGATTGCAAACGGAGAGAGGCAATATATAAATATAAGAACGAAAGATATTATCATACTTGAATATGTAATTATTTTCTTTTCTCTGGCCATAAAAAAACCTCCTATTAGATTATGATACTATATTTAAAGATTTTTTTCAATAAGAAATTTAAGTTTTTCAATAAAATAAGCATCCATTGTTTTATCTCTTTTAGACGGTCCTTTCAATCTTACTCCGCTCATTCTTAATTTTTTAGATGTATGCCTCACATTAAGCAAAGATAAAATATTCCCGTCATCAAAGATTATACCATTCTGATTTATAACAAAAGCATTTTTTGCAAGACACATTGCCGCAAGACCATAATCCTGAGTAACAACAATATCGCCTTTATCAATTATATTTACTAAAAAAAAGTCAACACTGTCTGCACCTTTGGAAACTGTTATTGTTTCAACATCAGGGTAATTAAAAATATGTGATGTATCGCATATTATAACACATTTCAAATTATATTTTCCGGCTTCTTTACATGTTATTTCTGTAACAGGACATCCGTCTGCATCAATCAAAATTTTCATTATATACCAACTTTAACTTTTCGTTTATTTTTTCTAATTTCTCAGTATCGTTATTTAAAAATTCACATAAAATAAAGGCTTTCATTCTTGCTAAGAATTCTCTTTTTTGCTGATAATTAAGTTGTTCATCAGAATAATCTTCGCAAGCAACACCATAAGCATTTACACCTAATTTCTTCGCAAAATATAATGCTCTTTTTAAATGTTCATTTTGTGTAACAAAAATTACACTTTCGGGATTGAAATTATCTTTAAGATGAGAAACCGAATTAAATGTATCAATCCCTGAATGATCCATAACGATATGATTTTCAGGAACTCCTTTTTTAACAAGATAATCTTTCATAGCAGAAACTTCGTTATAATCTTTCAAAAGATGGTCTCCTGAAACAATAATATTTTCCGCCTTTCCATTCTTATACAAATCATAGACTGTATCAAGCCTTTGTGACAAAGCGTGTGAAACTTTATTGCCGTTAACCGATGCACCAAAAACAAGAATGTATGGTGCACTTTCTACAGTATCTTTATTTCTTATATTCCTATCACCTGTTTTTAAAACGTAAAAATTAGCACAAAAACAAGCAAAAGAAAAAATTAAAACTATGGAAATTATAAAGTAAATAACTCCTTTTATTATTTTAATCATGCAACCCCCTTGCTGTCAGTTTACTCTCCAGAACTAACCCAAGTATTTTTTTAAATATTTACCCGTATATGATTTTTTGTTTTTCGCTACCTCTTCAGGTGTTCCTGCCGCCACAATCTCTCCGCCTCTGTTACCGCCTTCAGGTCCTAAATCAACAATATAATCTGCTGTTTTGATAACATCAAGATTATGCTCAATAACAATTACTGTATTACCGTTATCGGCAAGTTTTTGTAATACATCGATAAGTTTTTTTACATCATCTGTATGAAGTCCTGTTGTTGGTTCATCAAGAACATAAATAGTCTTACCTGTAGGCTTTTTGGAAAGTTCTGTTGCAAGTTTGACTCTCTGCGCTTCTCCGCCCGATAGTGTAGTCGACGGTTGACCGAGTTTAATATAAGAAAGCCCTACATCTTTTAGCACTTGTAATTTTCTTTTGATTTTAGGTATGTTTTCAAAAAATTCTATACCTTCTTCAACAGTCATATCAAGAACTTCAAATATATTTTTATCCTTATATTTTATCTCTAAAGTTTCTCTGTTATATCTTTTACCTTTACATACATCACAGGTAATATTTACATCAGCAAGAAAATGCATTTCTATTGTAACAACACCATCGCCCTGACATGCTTCACATCTTCCGCCTTTAACATTAAAACTAAAACGGCTTGAATCATAACCTTTAAGTCTTGCCTCTAAGGTTGATGCAAACACTTCACGTATATCTGTAAATACGCCTGTATATGTCGCTGGATTGGAACGAGGCGTTCTTCCTATCGGTGATTGATCTATATTTATTATTTTATCAAGATTGGAAAGCCCTTTAATGTCTTTAAAATTTCCACCTCTTAAACGCGCACCATTTAATCTATGCGCCAGTTCTCTATATAAAATCTGATTTACGAGAGAACTTTTTCCAGAACCCGAAACACCTGTAACAGCACATAAACAGCCTAACGGAAATTTTACATTTATATTTTTCAAATTATTTTCTTTAGCACCTATAATTTCAAGATAGTTTCCGTTGCCTTTTCTTCTTTCTTTAGGAACATTTATTTTCTTCTTACCTGTAAGATATTTTCCTGTGATAGATTTAGTACACTTTGAAATCTCATCAACTGTTCCTGCTGCAACGATTTCTCCACCGTGAATACCTGCACCGGGACCAATATCAACAACATAATCTGCACTTCTTATAGTATCTTCGTCATGTTCAACAACAATAAGTGTATTACCTAAATCTCTTAATCTTTTTAAAGTTGCAAGTAACCTGTCATTATCACGCTGATGGAGCCCTATGCTTGGTTCGTCAAGAATATATAACACTCCCATAAGTGATGAGCCAATCTGGGTTGCAAGTCTTATTCTTTGTGCTTCTCCACCCGATAAAGTTCCTGCACTCCTTGATAAAGTAAGATATTCAAGACCTACATCTTTTAAGAAAAATAATCTTTCCTTAATTTCTTTTATGAGTAAATTTGCAATCTTCTGTTCCCTTTCTGACAATTCTAAATTTTCAAAAAATTCAAGAAGTTCTATAATAGTAAATTTAGTTATCTCTGCAATATTTTTACCATCTATTGTGACAGACAGAGCCTCAGGTTTAAGTCTTGCTCCTCCACACACATGGCAATCCGCCTTTGTCATCAAAGATTCAATATCATTTCTTATCCAGTTTGATTTGGTTTCTTTATATCTTCTTTCCAAATTATTGATTATTCCCTCAAAATCACCCATAAAAGAGCCGCCACCGTACTTCTTTTTATAGGTCATTTCAAATTTAGCACCGTTCGTACCATAAAGAATAATATCAATAATATTTTCCGGTAAATCTTTAATAGGTACATCCAAGGAAAAATTATACTTATTAGATAAACCATTAAGATACATCGCCATCATTGTATCGTCGCTTTTATAGTTACATCCGTTTGCGACAATACCACCATCTCTTATTGAAAGTTCCTTATTAAAAACATAGTTTTTATCGACTTTCATAAGATGCCCGAGCCCACCGCATTCAGGGCATGCGCCCATTGGATTGTTAAAAGAAAACATTCTCGGAGAAAGTTCTTCTATACTTATATTACAATCAGGGCATGCGTAATTTAAACTGTAACTATAGTCTTTATCTCCTATATTATGGATTATGACTACACCGTCTGATAAACTCGTTGCAGTTTCAACTGAATCGGTAAATCTCGCTTTAATTTCTTCTTTAACAACTAAACGGTCAACCACAATTTCTATATTATGTTTTTTGTTTCTGTCAAGTTTTATTTCTTCGGATAAATCATAAATATCTCCGTCAACCCTTACACGAACATAACCACTTTTTTTAGCATTTTCAAACACTTTTAGGTGCTCACCTTTTCTGCCTCTGACAACAGGTGCTAAAACAAGAATTTTACTTCCCATACCATAATTTAAAACTGCATCGGTAATCTGGTCGATTGTTTGCTGTTTGATTTCCTTTTTACAGTTAGGACAATGAGGAACACCTATTCTTGCATATAAAACTCTAAGATAATCGTATATCTCAGTAACAGTTCCAACTGTTGAACGAGGATTTCTGCCTGTTGTTTTCTGGTCAATTGATATTGCAGGAGAAAGCCCGTCTATTTTTTCAACATCAGGTTTTTCCATTTGCCCTAAAAACATACGTGCATAGGAAGACAGGGATTCTACATATCTTCTCTGCCCTTCGGCATATATTGTATCAAAAGCAAGAGAACTTTTTCCTGAACCTGAAAGTCCTGTAAAAACAACAAGTTTATCTCTTGGTATTTCTAAAGATACATTTTTTAAATTATGTTCTTTTGCTCCTTTTATTATAATTTTTTCCATAAAATCACCTTGTTAATTTGTTAATTTTATCTCTTAACATTGCCGCTTTTTCAAAATCGAGATTTTTAGCAGCCGCATACATCATTTCAGTTAATTCTTCAATAGTTGTATCAATATCTTTATCTTCAACTTTTTCTTCTTTTGTAGTTTTTGTTATTTCAATAATTTCTCTTATTGATTTTGAAACAGATTTTGGAGTAATATTATTTTCTTTGTTATACTCGTCTTGTATCTTTCTTCTTCTCTCGGTTTCCTTAATTGCATAATTCATTGAATCGGTTATTCTATCAGCATACATAATAACCTTTCCGTCAACATTTCTTGCAGCACGGCCTATGGTTTGTATCAAAGATGTATCAGAACGCAAGAAACCTTCTTTATCAGCGTCCAATATAGCAATTAACGATACCTCAGGTATATCAAGACCTTCACGAAGTAAATTTATACCAATTAAAACATCAAATTCTCCAAGTCTTAAATCACGGATAATTTCCATTCTTTCTATGGTATCAATATCCGAGTGAAGATACCTCACTTTTATACCTGCCTTAGTATAGAAGTCAGTTAAATCTTCTGCCATTCTTTTTGTAAGAGTTGTTATAAGAACACGGTTACCTTTATCTACAGTCTTTTTAATTTCCGACTGAAGATGGTCAATCTGTCCTTTAGTTTCTACAACTTCTATAACAGGATCTAAAAGTCCTGTAGGTCTTATTACCTGTTCAGCTGTTACTGAAGAAATATCTTTTTCAAGTTTACCGGGTGTTGCTGAAACAAACACTGCCTGATTAATTTTTCCCATAAATTCATCAAAATTAAGAGGTCTATTATCATAAGCGGACGGTAAC
The DNA here is from genome assembly GCA_015068525.1 of Oscillospiraceae bacterium. NCBI lineage: Bacteria > Bacillati > Bacillota > Clostridia > Eubacteriales > Oscillospiraceae > Oscillospiraceae bacterium. Next base: position 36,175 of record SVKJ01000012.1, read on the forward strand.
CTGAAACCATACTGAACAAGTGAATCTTTTCTTGCTCTGTCTCCAGCATACATTCCTCTTACCTGAGGAAGAGTAACATGCGATTCATCAACAAACAGCAAAAAATCATCAGGAAAATAATCCATAAGTGTATATGGCGAACTTCCGGGTTCTCTTCCGCTTATATGTCTTGAATAGTTTTCAATACCCTGACAAAAACCAACCTGAGCAAGCATTTCCAAATCATAATTAGTCCTTTGTGCAATTCTTTGTGCTTCAAGAAGCATACCTTCCTGTTCAAAATATCTTATTCTCTCTTCAAGTTCTTTTTCTATTGATAAAATTGCCCTTTGCATTTTTTCTTTAGATGTAACATAATGAGATGCAGGGAAAATTGCCGCATGGGTTAATTCCCCTAATATTTCGCCTGTAAGAGGGTCAACAGATAAGATTTTTTCTATTTCATCTCCAAAAAAATCAACTCTTACAATATTTTCATTTGTATTTGTCGGAAAAATATCCAGAGTGTCACCTTTTACTCTGAATTTTCCTCTTGAAAAGTCAATATCATTTCTTTCATATTGAATTTCAACAAGTTTTTTTAAAATCTCATCTCTGTCTTTCACCATTCCAGGTCTTAAAGACACAACCAAGTCTGTATAATCTTCCGGGTCTCCCAATCCATATATGCAAGAAACGGAAGCAACAATAATAACATCTTTTCTTTCAAATAAAGATATAGTGGCAGAATGCCTTAATTTATCTATTTCATCATTTATTGAAGAATCTTTTTCAATATAGGTATCCGTATTAGCAATATACGCTTCAGGCTGGTAATAATCATAATAGGAAACAAAATATTCTACTGCATTTTCAGGAAAAAATTCTTTGAATTCACTGCAAAGTTGCCCTGCAAGAGTTTTGTTATGTGCAAGAACTAAAGTAGGTTTATTTACTTTTTCAATTATTTTTGCCATAGTATAAGTTTTGCCTGACCCTGTTACTCCAAGCAAGGTTTGAAACTTATTATTATCTTTTATGCTTTTTACCAAAGTATCAATAGCCTTGGGCTGATCTCCGCACGGAGAAAACTCTGATTTTAATTTAAACATATTTCTTTTCCTTTATTTTTTATAAATATTATAACCTATTATATTATAATAACACATTTTATTGCTCTTTACAATACAAAAAATTTACAAAAAAAGAACTGAAAAACAGTTCTTTTTAATCTTCATAAAAAAATTCAGGAATATATTCTTTTGTTGCCGACTCTGTTCCTTGTATATATACGTTTTTAATACCCTTATATTCTATGTATTCTATCATTGTTTCATAATGTTTAGGACTGAGATTTCTGTTAAGCCTTTTGACTTTACATACGTTGTCAGTCGGTGTATATTGACTCATAAGGCTTATATATATGTCATCTTTAAATGTATCATATAAATAATCAATAATTTTTTTCGAGTCAAACAAAAGATAAGGAAGCATAAGATGTCGCACTATTACACCTTTTGTCATTATTCCGTTTTTATCAAACAACGGACTCCCAACCTGTTTAACCATTTCACAAACAGCATCTTTTGCTATATTAAAATAGTTTTTTGCCGAAGAATATTCTATTGAATACTTATCAGAAAAATATTTCATATCGGGAATATAGATATCAATATATCCTTTAAGCATTTTTAACGTATCAACTTTTTCATATCCTCCTGAGTTATATACAATCGGAATAGTAAGGCCTTTACCTTTAGCGATATCAAGTGCCTTTATAATATCATATACAAAATGTGTGGGTGTAACCAGATTTATATTGTTAGCGCCTTTATATTGCAACTTTAAAAAAATATCCGATAGTTTTTCTACTGTTATATTATACCCTTTATTAAGTGTGCTGATGTCATAATTCTGACAAAATATGCATTTCATATTACACCCTGAAAAGAAAACAGTTCCGGAGCCTTTTTCTCCAGATATACATGGTTCTTCCCAAAAGTGCAAATCAGCACGGGCTATTTTTATATTATTCGAAAGTCCGCAAAAACCAAGTTCCCCTTTTTCCCTGTTAACTCGGCATTCTCTTGGACAAAGTATGCATCTTTTATACATATTTTATCTCCTGATACGATAAATGTTTTATAATTTTATTATATATACCTTTTTATATCTTTTCAATATTTTTAAAAAAATTATTGACAATTTTGTAATTTCATAGTATCATAACTGTATTAGTACACATAGTACAGTTGAAAGGAGGAAAGAAATGATAATAATTGACTATAAAGACAGTCGAAGTCTTCACGAACAAATTGAAGATGGTATAAAAAATCTTATAATAAACAATGCATTAAAAGAAAATGAACAACTTCCCTCTGTTCGTGAATTATCAGTGAGTCTGACTGTCAATCCCAACACTGTTCAGAAAGCATATAAGCAATTAGAAACAGAAGGTTATATTTATTCGGTTAAAGGTAAAGGAAATTTTGTTGCATCTTATTCCAATGCCAAAGACAGTAAAAAAATAAGCGAACTTTATAATAATTTACAGAATGTTTTAAAATCGCTTGTTTATTTAGGTGAAAGCGAAGAAAAGATATATAAATTCATAAAGGAGAATATTAAATGATAAAAGTATCAAATGTTTCAAAACACTATGATGATTTTCAAGTTTTAAATTCTATAAATCTTAATGTCAGAAAAGGAACGATTTACGGACTTGTAGGACCTAATGGTGCAGGTAAAACCACTATAATAAATCATATTAACGGTGTAATCAAACCTGAGTCAGGTACAATAACTGTAAATAATGAACCTGTATATGAAAACGAACAAATAAAACAACACATTTTAAACATTTCTGATGACTGGTTTTATTTTTCTACATACACTGTAAAACAGATGGCAAATTTTTATAAAGACCTCTACCCTTCTTTTAACAAAGAAAGATATGAAAAACTAAAGGAAATCTTTAAAATTGACGAAAAAAAGCAAATAAGAAAAATGTCTAAAGGTCAGATAAAACAAGTGGCATTCTGGCTTTCACTGTCTTGTATGCCTGATGTACTTATACTTGACGAGCCTCTTGACGGACTTGACCCTGTTATGAGAAAGCAGGTTTTAAACCTTGTAATATGCGATGTTGCCGACAGAGAATTAACCGTTCTTGTATCTTCTCATAACTTAAGAGAATTAGAAGATATATGTGATTGGGTTGGTATTATTCACAAAGGAGAAATAATAATAGAAAAACCGCTTGACGATATAAAAGGAAATGTATGTAAATATCAGATTTCATTTTCTTCAAATATGGAAGAAGAATTATCAAAAATAGAAGGCTTATTAAACATTTCTAAAACAGGTTCGGTTTATAATCTTATTATTAAAGGAAACAGTGAAGAAATACTAAGTAAATTAAAAGAAATGTCTCCGATACTTTTAGAAAGAATCAGTCTTACGTTAGAAGAAGTATTTATTTATGAACTTGGAGGTTTAGGTTATGACTTTAAAAACATCATTTTTTAATAAAGCAATATATAAATCAACTGTTAAAAGATATGCATGGGGTTCTTTTTTATACTTTATACTCCTCTTTATTTCTACTGCATTATCAGTGCTTTTAAATACAGAAAGAGATTTTTCCCGCATGCCTGAAAATTATTTTTCAGATTACCCTGTAATACTACATGGTCAATATATTACGTTTCCTGTTTTACTTGCAATTGTTGTTCCTACCATTGTGGCTCTTTTAATATTCAGATTTATACACTCTAAAAAGCAAGTAATATTCACACACAGTATTCCTGTGTCAAAAAAAGCAAACTACATATCATCAATTCTTGCAGGTTTTACTCTTATGTACCTTCCTGTTATATTGAACGGTTTAATACTAATTTTAATATCACAAACAGGATATTCATCATATTTTACAGTTAATAACTGTTTTACCTGGATAGGATATAATTTAATCGGGATATTTATGATGTTTTCAGTTGCAGTATTTTCAGCAACTATAACAGGAAACAGTTTTGCAACAATAGTTTTAAATATACTTATCCATTCTGTTTTATTTATAATTTATGCATCTTTTAACAGTATGGCTGATGTATTCCTATATGGTTATAATGGCGGAGCAGATGATATATTTCAGATACTGTTTGATAATAATTTTGCAGTTGTTGTTTATGGTTTTATGGATAAATATTTCAGAAGTGATATAACAACTATTAAGTATGTTATATACTCGGTTATTTCCCTTTCATTTTATGTTATATCATACTTTATATATAAATTAAGAAAACCTGAAACCGCATCGGATGTTGCAGGATTTAAATCCTTAAACAGTGTATTTAAATATCTTGTATCATTTTTAGTTACAATGTTTGGTTTTGCTATATTCTCGTCATATATTAAAAACAACATAATTGTATTCTTTATAATAATATTCTTTATAAGCCTGATAGCATACTTTGCATCTGAAATGGTTCTTAAAAAGACAATAAATGTTTTATATTCCTGGAAAGGATATTTGGGTTTTGTTTCTATTTTTATACTGATAGTTGTTATTTTTGGTCAAACATCTTTCTTTGGATATGAAACCAGAATTCCTGATAAAAATAACATAGAAAGTGCAACAATGTACAACTACTATCACAACATAAATGAGCCATTTACAACAAATCCTCAGATTATAGATTTGATAATTAAAACGCACGAGAACTTTATTAACGAAGATTTTCCGAAAATCAGGCAAACATCACTTTATCAGACACAGGACAATACTCGTCTGCATATAAAATACAATTTGAAAAACGGAAAAACATTAAACAGGATATATCCGATTTCAATGACAAATTGTATTGATATTATGAACAAACTGTATTCTTACGAAGATTTCAAAAAATTAAGTGAAGTTATATTTACAGATGACAGTCTTATTAACAGTCTGCACTTAAATCATGAAACTCTTATAAAAGAACCTTATGAACTTTTAAGTATTATTAGAGAAGATGTTCTTAATATGAATTATGAAAAACTGCACGGATTCAGATACACAAATGACGAATACAGTCTGCGCATAGAATTAAGAGAAAAACAGCCAATTGTTATAAAAGGTATTCCTCAGGCAACAGCTACAAGAAGAGAGTATATGAATATTACAAAAGATTTTGTAAAAACAATAAAATGGCTTACTGAAAAAGGATATTTAAAACAATAGTTTAAATACAAAAACCCCGAAATACATCTGTATTTCGGGGTTTTAAAATCAAAAGCCTTTAATAATTAACATTGCTTTATTCCGCAACCAATAATTTTTTTTGCTTTGATATCTTCCTGAATTTTATTTAAACATTCACCGAATCTCTGGAAATGAACAACTTCTCTTTCTCTTAAAAATTTGATAACTTTTGTTACATCAGGATTGTCGCACATTTTCAGAATATTATCATAAGTTACTCTTGCTTTTTGTTCTGCTGCCAAATCTTCAACTAAATCTGCAATAGGGTCACCTTTAACACCGATATATTCTGCTTTCCAAGGATTACCTGATGCTGCTGCAGGATAAACACCTTTGGCATGATCTATATAATAAGGAGCCATTGGACTATTTTCAATTTCGCCGGTTGTCGCATTCTTGGTTAACTGATGGATTAAAGTTGCGACCATCTCTAAATGCGCCAGTTCTTCTGTTCCGATATCAGTTAAAAGTGCTTTTGCCATATCATCTTTCATTGAGTACCTTTGAGATAAATATCTCATTGATGCTCCTAATTCTCCGTCCGGACCGCCATATTGGCTTACTATAAATGCCGCAAGTTTAGGGTCAGGATTTTTAATATTGATTGGTATTTGTAATTTTTTTTGATATTCCCACATAAACTAACTTCCCCTTTCCTTTTAGCAATTTTCCCATGGCCATGGACCTTTGATCCATTCCCATGCTTCTGTATTATTATTTGCAGACGGAGTTAAAGGTCCGAATAATTTTTCATAATCATATTTTAATTGTTTTGCTTTTTTTTCGTATATATTAAACATTTCCAATGCTTCTTTTGAGCACGGATGAGTATCTAAATAAAGATTAAGTTCTTTTAAAACAAAATCTACTTGTTTTATTTCTTTTAAAAGTTTGCATTTAGAAACTATTTCAACCATTACATTTATCCTCCTTAACACCGTTTAAATATTCGCACATGCTAAGGCTTAGTTCAGGAAATAAAGTCCCGCATTCCAATGCTTTTTCAGGAGTAAAAGTATTAAATGTTGTTTGTGGCGGCACATATGCATATCCCACAAGCATATTTATATTATTCATTATATATCCTCCTAAAAGATAAAAGCAGACAGATTATACTGTCTGCTATATTTTATGAATAATATTTAGAAGTGTTAATTATTATATCCAAGTTCAAAGGCTTTAAGATTCACGTCCAAAAACTTTTCAGGAACTGTTTTTTTAATTATTTCAATCCACTTTTCATAAGGGATATCAGTGCTTTTTGCCATAACACCAATCAAAACAACATTAACTGCTTTCATATTTCCTGCTTGCTTTGCAAGGTTAAGTGCATCTATAGGAAGAGTATTTACCTTTTCAGATAATTTTTCTACTATATTTTCAGGATATGAAGCCATACCTGTTATAACAGGCATCGGGTCAATTGACTGAGTATTAACTATTATTTTGCCACCCTTTTTCAGATATGGTAATGCTCTTAGCGCTTCCAAAAGTTCAAATGCAAGAATAATATCTGCTTCTCCTCTGTCAATAATCGGAGAATAAACTTTATCGCCGTATTTAACATAAGTTACAACACTTCCGCCTCTTTGGCTCATACCATGAACTTCAGAAACTTTAACATCATATCCTTCTTCAATAACTGTATTCCCTAAAATTCTGCTGGCAAGTAAAGTTCCCTGACCTCCAACACCAACAATCATAATATTCTTAGTCATATTAGTTATCCTCCTTTTCTATAGCACCGAAAGGACAAACGTTAACGCATAATCCACAACCATTACATTGTGAAACATCAATAACCACTTTTCCCTCTTTTATTGTTATAGCAGGACATCCTAATTTCATACACATTTTACAGTCTTTACACTTGTCAGTGATTTTACAATGACCTGTATATTTAACAGTTTTAAGAAGCGCACAAGGTCTTTGGGATATAATTACCGAAGGTTCATCTTTTGCAATTTCTTCTTTAACTGTTTTTTCAAACTCTTTAACATCAAAAGGATCACAAACTCTGATACTTTCAATACCGATTGACTTACAAAGAGCAACTAAATTAACTTGTTTAGTTTCTTCGCCGCGTATTGTGTAACCTGTTGTCGGATTGTTCTGATGACCTGTCATACCTGTTATCGAGTTATCTAAAATTATAACCGTATTGTTCCCTTTATTATATACAATATCAACAAGACCTGTTATACCTGAATGCATAAATGTTGAGTCACCAATAACTGATACAAGTTTTTTATTAAATTCTTCTCCTCTTGCTTTAGCCATTCCATGAGCAGCACTTACAGAAGCACCCATACAGATAGTTGTATCAACTGACTGCAATGGAACAGTCGCTCCGAGTGTATAACAACCTATATCGCCTGAAACAGTAAGTCCTAACTTTTTAAGAACATAAAATGCTCCTCTGTGAGGACATCCTGCACACATAACAGGAGGTCTTACAGGAATCATTTCATCAATTGTTTCATATTCTGCCGCCATCTCACCTAAAACTGCTTTTTTAATCATCGCAGGAGTATATTCTCCTAATAAAGTAAGTAAATCTTTACCGTAAACTTCAAGTCCTAATGATTTGCAATAATCTTCTATTACAGGGTCTAATTCTTCAATAACAAATACTTTATCATATTTTTTTGCAAATTCTTTTATCTTCTTTTCAGGAAGCGGATAAACCATACCAAGTTTTAAATAGTCAACTTTATCGCCTAATGCTTCTTTAGCATACATATATGCTATACCTGAAGAAATAACACCGATATTTGAATTATTGGTTTCAACTTTATTTAAATCAGAAGTTTCAGCATATTCTTTTAATTTTTCTATTCTTTCTTCAACAACAACATGCCTTTTTATAGCATTACCCGGCATCATAACATATTTGGCAATATTCTTTTCATAAGGTTTTAGTGCTACATCTTCTCTATCACATATTTCAACCATACTTTGTGAGTGAGAAACTCTTGTTGAAAGGCGGATAAAAACAGGCGTATCCATTTCTTCAGATAATGAAAAAGCCATTTTAGTATACTCTTTGCATTCCGAAGAATCAGCAGGTTCTAACATAACAATTTTAGAGGCTTTGGCATAATGCCTTGAATCCTGTTCATTCTGAGAAGAATGCATACCAGGATCATCTGCAACACAAAAAACAAGTCCGCCGTTAACACCTGTATAACTTACTGTAAAAACAGGGTCTGCCATAACATTAAGACCAACGTGCTTCATACAACTCATTGCTCTTGCGCCACCAATAGAAGCACCGATTGCAACTTCCGCAGCAACCTTTTCATTAGGTGACCATTCTGCATATATTTCATCAAATTTAACTATTTCTTCAGTTATTTCTGTACTTGGAGTACCGGGATATGAAGCAACAACATTTACACCTGCTTCATAGGCACCTCTGGCAACCGCAGCGTTACCAAGTAATAATTTCTTCATTTTTAGTTATTCCTTTCAGTTTTATTTTATTTCATTTTGTTTTGCGACTACACTTTCGCCGCAATAGATTTCTCTTAATTTTGGTTTTTCTATTTTACCTGTCGGATTTCTTGGAACGTCTGCAAAAATGATTTTATGAGGTCGTTTATATCTTGGAAGATCAAGACAAAAATCTGTAATTTCCTCTTCAGTTATTGAAATTCCATCTTTTGCCTGGATAATTGCAGCCGCAATTTCTCCAAGTCTTGAATCAGGAAGACCTATTACAGCAACATCACTGATTTTTTCATATTTTCTTAAATAATCTTCTATTTGTACAGGATATATATTTTCTCCTCCCGAAATAATAACATCTTTCTTTCGGTCAACAAGGTAAATGAAACCATCTTCATCTTCCTGAGCCATATCCCCTGTATATAGCCATCCGTCTTTTAAGACTTCGTTTGTAGCATTTTCATCTTTGTAATATGCTGTCATAACACCAGGACCTTTAACAGCAAGTTCGCCCACTTCGCCTTTTTTTACTTCGTTTTTATATTCATCAACAATTTTAGTTTGCCATCCGAATCCTGCCTTGCCTATTGCTCCGACCTTATGCTCATTTTCGATACCAAGATGAACACAGCCCGGACCTATAGATTCTGACAGTCCATAGTTTGTATCATAAGAATGATTTGGAAAATATGTTTTCCATCTTTTAATAAGACTCGGAGGAACTGGTTGAGCACCTATATGCATAAGTCTCCACTGCGATAGTTCGTAATCAGATAATTTCAAGTCGCCTCGTTCAATTGCATCTAAAATATCCTGAGCCCATGGAACAAGCAACCATACGATTGTACAATGTTCTTCAGAAACTGATTTCAAAATCCATTCAGGTTTTATACCTTTTAAAATTACTGCTTTTCCTCCTACCAAGAAACTGCCAAACCAGTGCATTTTAGCGCCTGTATGGTATAAAGGAGGAATACATAAAAATACATCATCTTTTGTCTGCATATGATGGTTTTGTTCAGTCATTGCAGAATGTGTTAAACTTCTGTGTTTATGTATTATAGCTTTTGGAAATCCGGTTGTGCCTGAAGAAAAGTAAATTGCTGCATTATCATCATCTGTAAGTTTAATATCTGGATTTATTTCTGAAAAATATGTTGTCAACTTGTCATAACTTTCAGCAAATGTAGGACAATCTTCTCCGTGATATAACCATATTTTTATTTTTTTAACCTTATGGCATATTTCTTCAACACGCCCCGTAAATTCAGGTCCGAACACTAAAACATCAACGTCTGCAAGGTCAAGACAATATTTGATTTCATCAGCCGTATATCTGTAATTAAGAGGAACTGCCATAGCGCCTGCTTTTAAAACGCCAAAATATATTGGAAGCCATTCAAGACAATTCATAAGTAAAATTGCAACTTTATCCCCTTTTTTTATACCTCTTGAAAGAAGGAGATTAGCAAATCTGTTTGATTTTTTATTAAATTCACTCCATGTAATTTCTTTACGGTATGCTTCAAAAGGATTGGCTTCAATAAGTGAATATTCCCTCCAGGTCATACGGGTTTGGTTTTCTAATTTTGGATTTATTTCTACCAAACTGACATCATTCGGATAGAAATCTGCATTTTTTTGTAAAATATCGGTTATAGGCATTTTATATTTTCCTTTCAAAAATACTATATATTAAAACTATTTTCCTAAAGACTCTTTAGTATGAACAACTACTTCTTCTTCGTAACAAGAAAACATTTCATTCGTTTTTTGAGTATTAAGTTTAGGTGTAAATAAACTGATAACAGGAACAAGAATAAGTCCTCCAAGCATTGCAATAACACCACAGTTTATCGGAGATTGCAAAAGTGTTGGGAAATATGGTCTTATTAGCATATTGAGCATCATTATACCTGCACCGAAAATAAAACTTATCCAAACTGATATTTTTGTAGTTTTTTTCCAGTACAATCCATATAAGAACGGAGCAAGAAATGCACCTGCTAATGCGCCCCAAGATATTCCCATCATATCTGCTATATAACTTAATTTGTCTTTATTAAGAGCAATTACTGCTGAAATTACAATAAATACAACAATAAAAATTCGCATAATAAAAATTTGTTTCTTTTCACTCATATTTTTAATAATATGACCTTTTAACATATCAAGTGTAAGTGTAGAACTTGAAGTTAGAACAAGTGATGATAATGTTGACATTGAAGCAGAAAGTACAAGAACAATTACAATCGCAATAAGCAAATCCGGTAATGTTTCAAGCATTTTAGGAATAATTGCATCATATGAACCTTCAGGTATGCCATTTATTATATTAAATTTATCTGTAAACAGTCTTCCGAAACCACCAAGGAAATAACAACCACCTGCAACAATTACAGCAAACAAAGTTGAAATTATTGTACCTTTATTGATATCATTTTCGCTTTTAATTGCATAAAATTTCTGGACCATCTGAGGAAGTCCCCATGTTCCAAGAGATGTTAATATAACAACAAATAAAAGCCCCAGTGGATCAGGTCCGAAAAATGAATTATACACGCCCGGTATATCGCTTTCGATTTGTGCAAGACCATTTAACGACTCTATAAAACCACCATTTGAAGAAAGTACTGCACCAATTACAGCAACTATTCCTATAAGCATTATAATGCCTTGTATAAAATCATTAATAGCAGTTGCCATATATCCTCCTGCTATAACATATATACCTGTAAGAACAGCCATAATGACAACACAAACTGAATAATCAACGCCATTAAATGCCATTTCAAACAGTCTTGACAGACCATTATATAATGAAGCAGTATATGGAATTAAAAATATAAATACTATTATTGAAGCAGCTATTTTTAATGATGGACTTAAATATCTTTTTCCAAAAAATTCAGGCATTGTAGCACTGCCAAGATGCTGAGTCATAAGTCTGGTTCTTCTTCCTAATACAATCCACGCAAGAAGAGAACCTAAAACAGCATTACCAATACCAATCCATGTCGATGCTATGCCAAACTTCCATCCAAACTGACCTGCGTAACCAACAAATATTACGGCAGAAAAATATGATGTTCCGTATGCAAAAGCAGTAAGCCAAGGACCGACTGAACGGCCACCAAGTACAAAACCGTTAACATCTGTTGAGTTTTTTCTGCAATATAGCCCAACACCGATCATAAAAGCAAAAAAAACAACCAGCAATAAAATCTTGATTAACATTTTAATACCCCTTTTCTTTTTTACGGGCGGATAATAAAAAAACGCCCTCCAATTTAAAATTTTGTGAGGACGAGATATTCCCGTGGTACCACCTCTGTTCATCAGAATCTCACAATTCTGACCTTAACAGGTAAATTATACCTTTGCTCTGTAACGGGAGCACCCGACACAGCCTACTAAGATAACTTTTCGGTGTGCGGCTAACAAAATGTATTCTGTACTACTCTACTTATTATCTTTCACCAACCGATAACTCTCTGGAAGTTTTAATAATACATACTTTTTTCTGCTCAAACGCCTTTACAGATTATATTTTACTACAGTAAAGTACCTAAGTCAAGTTTTTTTTGCATAATTCTTCATTTAAGATTATTATTATTTTTTAAAACTCTGTAATAAATTGATTAATAAATGTGTATAATATTAACAAGTATAAATAATATATTTTTTTAAAAATAAATCTTGACAAAGTCCATTTAATATGATATATTAATTTAGTAATATGTTGACGCGGAGTGGAGCAGCATGGTAGCTCGTCGGGCTCATAATCCGAAGGTCGTTGGTTCAAATCCAGCCTCCGCAACCAGAAAAAAGCATCAATCTTGATACAAGATTGATGCTTTTTTCATCTAAATCCGTCTTGCGACGAAATAAATCTGCTTACGCAGGTGAAATCACTTTGCGATGAAATCCGACTTTGTCGGGATATAAAGACAGATTTGATTTCATAAAAAACTTGTTTGGATTTCATAGTGAACAAAGTGAACGATTTCATTAAAATAACGGTATTTAAACCGTTTTTTCTACTTTTTCTCCTTAGTTTTAAAAATTAGAGAAACTAAAAAACCAAAAAATATTGCTGCCGTTATTCCTCCACTTGTTGCAGTAAGTCCTCCGGTAAAAGCGCCTAATAAACCTTTTGTATCAATGCCCTCAATAACGCCCTTTCCAAGTGAATAACCAAATCCTGTAAGCGGAACAGTTGCACCACAACCTGCAAGTTCGACTAAAGGTTGATATAATCCAAGAACAGTTAAAACAGTCCCTGATACAACATATATAACGAGTATTCTTGCAGGTGTTAATTTTGTTAAATCAATGAGAAGTTGACCTACTACACAAAACAATCCTCCAATTACAAATGCCCAAAAATAATTCATATTAACACCTACCCTCTTTGAATTTCTACAAGATGTGCAATTCCCGGGATACTTTCACCTTGTTGTGTTGTTGTTGTACTCATCAAGGCTCCTGTAGCCATAAATAAAACATTTTTATATTTTCCGTTTATGATTTCTCCTAATATATAACTCGTAAGAACACTTGCAGAACATCCGCATCCGCTTCCACCTGAATGAACATCTTGTCTTTTAAGATCATATATCATAAGCCCACAATCATTTAACTTATTTGTTACATATCCGTTATTCTTAAGAATATCTTTTAACATTTCAAGTCCCAATGACCCTAAATCACCTGTTACAATTAAATCATATTTGTTTAAATCTTCTTTTGTATCTTCTAAAAAAGTAATTAGGGTATCTGCTGCAGCAGGGGAAAATGTCAAGGGTACACCATAATTTTTTTATTTTTGTTTATTTTATATAATTTAAAGTTCATTTTTATGTGTAAATTTACATAGCAAGACTCCTGCATTTCATTATACCTGCAGGAGCCTTTTGTTTAAGCGGTCTTAATAACTTCCTTATTCATTTCAATATATTCCACAGCATCTTTATAGGCATCATCAAATTTGAATTTTACTGTGATGTTGCCGCCTTCGTGAATCAGAATTACATCAATCAATTCAAGCAAAAGACCTCTTGTAAGTTTTTTAATCTTACCGAACTTTTTAAAATGACCTATGAATTCATTTTCTTCGCTTACGCCTTCTTCGTAACTCCTTGCAGTTTCGGTAAGACTTTCAATCATTTTATCAAGATTTTCTATTTTTTCTGAAATATCCTGCTTCAATATCAGATATTCCTCCTGACTGATATGACCATTCTTCCAGTCAGGAT